>CAYUAV010000478.1:0-3667 GCA_964442665.1 uncultured Bacteroidales bacterium | reverse complement strand
GAGGAGCAGGGAAAACTTACTGCGGATTTGAAAAAGAAAATAGAAATTGCCGGGTCGTTGACCGAACTTGAAGATCTGTATTTACCCTACAAACCCAGGAAAAAAACCCGCGCAAGTATTGCCAAAGAGAAAGGACTTGAACCGTTGGCGATGATTCTGATGAAACAGGAAGAATCCGATATTATGGCACGGGCAGCCGGATTTGTTAACAAAGATGTTCCCGATGAGGAGTCAGCGCTTCAGGGAGCCCGTGATATTATAGCGGAATGGATTAGCGAAAACAAACGGGCACGCGATACAGTCCGATACTATTTTGAACGGGGAGCAATAATTACTTCAAAAGTGAGTAAGGGTAAAGATGAAGAGGGAATAAATTATAAAGATTATTTTGAATTTTCCGAACCGTTGGCACATTGTCCGTCGCATCGTATTCTGGCAATGCGTCGCGGTGAAGAAGAAGGATACCTGAAACTGGAAATTACGCCCGATGAAAAACCTGTCATTGAAGCGCTTGAAAAAATCTTTGTGAAGGGGTATTATGATGTTACTAAACAGGTAAGGATGGCTCTTAAAGACAGCTATAAAAGGTTGCTTCATCCTTCCATTGAAAATGAATTCCGTGCAACTTCGAAAGAAAAAGCGGACGATGAAGCAATACGCGTTTTCGCCAATAATCTCAGACAATTGCTCATGGCCTCACCACTGGGAGAAAAACGAATTCTGGCCATTGATCCGGGTTATCGTACAGGTTGTAAAGTGGTGTGTATCGATGCTAACGGAAACCTGTTGCATAATGAGACTATTTATCCGCATAAGCCGCAAAATGAAACGAAAATGGCTGCGCACAAATTGACATCGCTTGTTCAAATGTATAAAATTGAAGCCATTGCTATCGGAAATGGAACTGCCAGCCGGGAAACAGAACATTTTATAAAACGCATGCGTTTCGACCGCGATCTCCAGGTTTTTGTGGTTAATGAAGCAGGTGCATCGGTTTATTCTGCTTCAAAAGTGGCCCGTGAAGAATTTCCTCAATACGATGTCACGGTGCGGGGAGCAGTATCCATCGGAAGAAGGTTGATGGACCCGCTTGCCGAGCTGGTCAAGATCGATCCGAAATCTATTGGAGTCGGACAGTACCAGCACGATGTAGACCAGGGAAAATTGAAGATGAAACTTGATGAAGTTATAGAAAGTTGTGTGAATGCTGTAGGAGTCGATTTGAATACGGCCAGCATGCATTTACTGACTTATGTATCGGGCCTGGGCCAGCAAATTGCTAAAAATATTATTGAATATCGGGCTGAAAATGGTGCCTTTACAGCTCGCGACGATTTAAAAAAGGTTCCCCGACTGGGCTCGAAAGCTTTTGAACAGGCAGCCGGATTCCTCCGCATCCGTAATGCAAAAAATCCACTCGATAACAGTGCAGTACATCCCGAAAGTTATTATATCGTTCAAAAAATGGCTGAAGACCTGGGTGTAACATTAGATACCCTGATTGCTGATAAAGTTTTGCAAAAGAGGATCGACATAAACAAGTATACAAGCTCAAAAATAGGACTTCCGACACTAAACGATATCAAAAACGAAATGGCTAAACCGGGCCGTGACCCGCGAACCAAAGCCCGTGTTTTTGAATTTGCAGATGGCTTATTTAAAATAGAGGATGTTAAACCGGGAATGGTAGTACCCGGAATAGTAACAAATATTACCAATTTTGGCGCTTTTGTTGATATCGGAGTAAAACAGGACGGACTGGTTCATATCTCACAACTTGCTAATAAATTCATCTCCGATCCGAACGAAATAGTCCAGCTAAACCAGCACGTGCAGGTCAAAGTACTGGAAGTCGATATTTCCAGGAAACGGATCCAGCTTAGTATGAAGGAAGTACAACAATGAACGTAAAAACCGAAACTGATAATAATAAATTACCTGACATATTCCGAAAGCAGAATATAAAGCTGATCATTCTTTTTGCCATTTCCACACTCCTTTTATTTTCACTGGTTTTTGGCATAATACCTGTTCTGAATAATGTTTTCGTTCTTGATCAGCCGGTTATGTGGAATGCATTTTTTCAAATGCCAGGTTTTATCAACATGATTTGCGCAGGCTTGTTTACCGGATTAGTTGTTACTGTTATCGGATTGTTTTGGCTGAATATAGCAACAATTGTTAGTCTTATTCGCCTGTTTATTACTACATTTATGATTCTTTTGATCATTATCTATATATCGCTTCGTGCAATATAGAATATATAATTTTAAAAATACCATATATGTTACGACTGGCCACTTATCTTTGTGTTTCGATCAATGTTATACTGATCGGCTGTAAAACTGATATTTCAATGAAGGTACCACCGGTTGCAAAAAAGATCCCTCACGAACTAATTATTCACGATGACACACGCATCGATAACTATTTCTGGCTTAACGAAAGAGACAATCCTGAAGTTATTCAATATCTCGAGGATGAGAATAACTACACTTCGGCAATGATGAAGAATACCAATAAGCTTCAGGAAAAACTGTATAATGAAATTATAGGGCGTATTGAACAAAAAGAGGTTTCAGTGCCGTATTTCACGAACGGATATTTTTACTATACACGTTATGAGGAAGGCAGGGAATATCCCGTTTTTTGCCGTAAAAAGGGAACGCTTGAGGCAGAAGAAGAAATTATGCTGAATGTAAATGAAATGGCGGAAGGATATGAATATTATCATGTAGCAAGTATTACTGTGAGTCCCGACAATAAAATGATAGCTTACGGAGTTGACACCGTCAGCCGCCGGTTATATACAATATATTTTAAAAATCTGGAAACCGGTGAAATTCTTCCGGAGACCATTGCATTGACCACAGGTTCTGCACAATGGGCGAATGATAATATCACACTTTTTTATGCAAAGAAAGACGAACAAACCCTCCGTCCATACCAGATATTCCGTTATAAGCTCAACGACACTGCAGAACATGTTCTGGTCTATGAAGAGGATGACGAAACATTTTATAGTTATGTGTATAAGAGTCGTTCGAAAGAGTATATAATTGTCGGTTCCAGCGCCACTCTTTCCGATGAGTACAGGATTTTACCGGCTAATACTCCCGATGGAGAATTCAGTATTTTTCAACCGCGTGAAAGAGGTCTTGAATATTCAATAGGTCATATTCACGATAAGTTCTATATCCGGACAAACCTCAACGCTGAAAATTTCAGGCTGATGGAAACTCCGGTTCATTCCACTTCGAAGGAAAACTGGAAGGAAGTGATTCCGCACCGTGCCGATGTACTTCTTGAAGGATTCCTGAATTTCGATAACTACATGGTCATCGATGAACGGATACGGGGAAATACAAACCTTCGTATTATTAATACAAACAACCGAGAAGAACATAATATCAGGTTTGCAGAAGAAGTATATACAGCCTGGATCTCCGTAAATCCTGAAATTTCAACCGATGTCCTTCGTATCGGATACTCTTCGCTTACTACTCCTTTATCGACCTACGACTACAACATGACAACACGCGATATGATGTTAATGAAACGTCAGGAGGTTGTAGGGGGCCATAATCCGGATGACTACCAGAGTTTGCGGCTGTATGCCAAAGCCGATGACGGAAAGGAAGTCCCTGTTTCGCTGGGTTATAAAAAA
>CAYUAV010000477.1:0-3687 GCA_964442665.1 uncultured Bacteroidales bacterium | reverse complement strand
TCCTGTTCATCTTTCGAGATAAACTATAAGATAATAAAAATTGATACAATTATCTATGTTATAGACGGGTATGTTCCACCAAATTCTGTAACTCAGACTGATTATAATCCATTCAATTCTGATCACCCTGCAGACACTATCATCCTGATCGATTCCATCCAACATAAGTTGAATCAATGTAATGATTCCCTTGTCGCATTTTTATACAATAATGGAGATACGATCTATTCAATACTCTATTCGGAAACAATTGATACGTTGTTATTGAAGACAATTGGTTATAACTATTATCATTATATTGACGGTGAGCTACTACCATACTATGATTTATTGTACACAGAGAAGTATGCAAAAAATATGGGACTTTTTTATAAAGAGTTTGTTTACGGAGAATATGCCTATACTGTTGAGCTGGCAAATTATATTAAAGATGGCGATACCACCGTGTTTTTAACTGCAGTTGAAAACCATCCCGCTGAACAAATTAGTGTCTATCCAAATCCAGTAAGTAAAACCCTCAATGTATCTTTGGATAATTCATTGATCATCCATTCAATCATAATCTATGGTATTTCAGGTAAAAAAGTATTTGAAATCCATAAGTTTTTTGGAAAAAACTCTTTCATGCTGGATTTATCTTCTCTAAAGAATGGAATTTACTATCTCATTGTGGAAACTCATATGGGACTAATCAGGCAAAAAATTGTCAAATTTGATGGGAACTAAATGTACTAACTACGAATTCAGAGGATGACTATCGCAACCTGTTGTAAAAATAGTCGAAAGTAAACAAAAGCCTCCTGTTTCCAGGAGGCTTTTTATAAATGATCACACTCATCTGTTTGCTGTTATCACTATTGGGCCACTTCAACTTTGGCATTCTTTTCGATCAGTACGGCCTCATACAGACTGGCAAAGGAACTCTTCACCCACATAATGGCCGGCAGTATACCGACAAATAGTAAGGCCAGTCCGATAATGCCCAGGAAGAAAGCAATGATGGCCATAAAGAAAATAGTCCATCCATGACCCTTGGTCAGCTTCCAGCTTTCCTCCACCGCTACGATCGGATCGAGCTTCTTGTCCATTACCAGGTATGACACGAAGGCCAGACGGCATGCTACAATTATTCCGGGGATAATCAGAAAGATGAAGCCCAGCATAACCAACGCTGCTGTCAGGAGGTTAGCGAGTACGATATACAAATAATTTTCCTTAAAACCCCTGATCAGCGTTTCGAATTCAGGTCGAACATCGCGTGCTGCATGCACAAAGATCAGATCGCCCCCGTACTTAAAAACAGGAACTAACAGTAAGCTGTATGCCAGGGCAAATATTCCCAGTATAAAAGCCAGGATGCCAAATGCGGCAAACCCGGAACTGAAAATATTAAAATAATGTTTATCCCAGTGGAAGTTAAAATCTTCCGGTTTGAATTTCCAATTGCCCATTTGCATGGGGGCCATAATGATACCTACCACAATAACAACAAGCAGGAGAATTAAAAAGTATTTATTCATGGTATTCCATCCATGACCATAACTTCCGCCAAAGGTCGGAAGTATTCTTTTTTGTTCGTTTTCCATCGTTTCGGTTTTTAAATTAATAATTCGTTAAATTCATGTCAAAACTATAATGAAGCTTTTTAGTATACAGCATACTTTAGTAGTGAATTTTCAAATTCCTACTTTAGTATGTAGCTTCCAACTTTGGTAGTGTTTATTTTTATATCCAGCAGTCATTCACTTAATCCATATCTTTAATACATGATTTACTGTCTGATTATAGCTGTTTTTATTCTGACTATCGCAATCACTTCGGGTAGTATTGTTATATCCTCGCAATTACGAATTACCTACAAATCGGATTTCTTATCCACCCTGTTATTCTTCTTCGCATTTTATTTCACTTTCGGATTCTATGCCATCTGGGGCCAGGTAATTGTTACTTCCTTTCTTTCTTCATTTGTGACACCGGAACTTATGCAGAAAATCTCCGATATCATGATCCTGCTGGGCTCCCCGTTCCTGGTGTTTGCATCGCTTATGTTTTTCAGGCTTACACGGGAAATGTCGGGACGAAGAACAGGTAACTTTTTTATAGCCTGGTACCTGTTGTGCAATGTCCTCGTGATTGCAGGAGCAGGATTTGCATCATTCCGATATCAGCTTATTAATGCCCTCACCCTGGTAAGATATTACTTCATTACACTCAGTTTTTTATATACCTTGTTCGGAGCTTACTGTTTTCTCTTTCCAAAAAAGAAGTGCATAAAATTCAGAACCTCCGATCTGAAAAATCTTTCAGCAGGACTGATGGTACTTATGCTGATTACCAATACACTTCTTGTATTTTATTCACTAAGTATCTTCATTGCTCTACTTTTTATTTTTACCTATTTTCTGTACGGAGGATTTATCATTATCTATTTAAAATACAAAGCCGATTTGTCAAAGATCGGGTCAAATACTTCAGTCAGTGGCTCCTTCGAAGATTTTTGTAAGCGGTACACGATTACGCCACGGGAAACAGAGATTATCCATGAGATCTGCAGGGGTTTAACCAACCAGCAAATTGCCGATACGTTATTCATCAGTCTGCAAACCGTAAAAGACCATACGCACCGGATATACAGCAAAACCGATTGTGCAAGCCGTGCCCAGCTGATTCGCCTGGTGAATGACAATTCCTGACTGGTACTCTTTATCATGTTAAAAGGTAATCCTGTACAAAATATCAGGCATTATGCCCATGCCTAATGTCTTCAGGTCACCGGTTTCCGGATCGAACTTAATATAGAAAGGATTCTTACGGTTTGTCAGGTTTCGGATATCAATGGCAATTTCCTGCGACGTATGTTTCCCCACCCATTTAAGTCCCGTCCTCAGATCAATCCTGAAATAATCGGGTAATTGCCGGGAAAAGGCGTTACTATCGTCGAATACGGTTGTGCCCGCCTTTCTCGAAGCCTCCAGATCGATCGGTGTGTAGCGCTGTCCTCCGGCCCAGTTAAGTTTGCCATCAATAACCAGCTTCCTGATATATTTCCCATGCGCTCTGCTTCCCCCTAACTGAAATTCTTTTCCCCCAAGCAGATTAAAAACAAAATGACTGTTGAAGGCAGTATTTCTCCATATGCCGTCGCTTCCCCTGTATCTGGAGTCAAAGACGGAAAGTGTCGATAAAAAATAAGTACCGCGATCCATGAATTTTTCAGCCGTCAGTTCTGCACCATAATTACAGCCTTCACCGGTATTCTGAAGATAGTTTACATCAACGATAGTATAGGCCCCACGATTAAGCAATGAATAGGAACCTGGTGTCACCTCAACTGCTACATTTGTAATCTGTTGATAATAGATCTCCGACTTAAACCGGATCTTAGCTGAGAAGACCTTATCATACCCCAGTACCAGGTGGTGACTCCTGATAAAATCCAGGTCTTTGTTCGGTATATCATAGCTGCCATCATCAAGCATGACCTCCTGATTTACTATCTCAACAGGGACGCTGACGGAATGTAACCCGTAGCCCAGATTCAGCGTGTTCCCGGGTAAAAATTCCCATTTTATTCCGGCGCGTGGTTCGATGACATAGTGCCTGTTGGAAGTTTGTTGCACTGTGTTTATTCCGAGGTTAACCAATAGCCGGTCATTAAACCGGTGCTGGTACTGTGCGAAAACCTGA
>CAYUAV010000476.1:0-3687 GCA_964442665.1 uncultured Bacteroidales bacterium | reverse complement strand
TTATTAGACAAGAAAATCATCCTGATGTGACAACGATTCATGAAATTTCTATTACTTACTTTGCATAATTTCTTGTAATGGGATCGAAGAAAAAGTGTTATTCTCTTTCAGATTTTAGTCTCGATGGGATCCTAATTAAACCGTGTATCAGATTTAATTTCGTTCACTTTCCCAGGTACCTCATCCAGCCAGCCTTCTTTTTCCGTATCAAAGCGGTCAAATTTGGAAGTATACGGCTTAATGTCCAATAACGGTGTGCCGTCGAGCATATCCACATTTTCAATTTCCAGAATATTATCTCTGATATTCAATAATCTGACTACCGATATTCCAACAGGATTAGGCCGTCTGGGAGCTCGGGTGGCAAATACACCATGGGGTTTTGTGTCCAGGAAGGGAATAACCTGCAGATTAAAACGTTTAGATTTATGAAGATGAAAAATCAGATAGATATGCGAAAAACCTTCGAGGTCTTTTAAACCTTCCACGAATCTCCTTTTAACTTCAACCGTACCTTTCACACCCTGCGCTGCCTTTGACTGGATCGGCATTCCTTCTATGGTCGTAAATGTAGTTTTTATAATTCCTATCGGACGGTATTTAATTAACATGATACAATTCTTTGTTCTGATTCATCGCTGGTTGACAAGATAGGGCAGGAAATTGTTGGTAAAATCGGCTACGGTATTCCCGCCGAAAAAATTCTCACCGGGACAGGTTTTTGTCGTCCCTGTGCCTTCCCGGGTAATTCGCTTTCCCAGTGTAAGATCGTACCAGTGATGATAAACAACGGATTGATCGTCAGCAATAAGGTTGAACGTTGTAAGCAGGATTTTGGTAATCGCAATAATAGTGTCTTTTTGACTCTGAGTCATCACATCGCCATTATTATCAAAATTTCCTACATTTTCAATACAGATGCCATGCGTATTTGCACCTTTTATACCTGCCGGGATTGTATTGATATTGCGGCATACCATGATTTTCCCGTCAGGAAAAGTGGTAAAATTCTGGCCTATTTCTGCAAAGCCTCTCTCAATATGTGACCGTTCCATACTTTCACACAGTTTAAAATGATTATCACCTTTAAAATGAGTGTATGCCGGCACATAGGTATGGTGCTGCTGTATCAGAGTAATTCTGCGTGTAAGGGTTTGCAGGGTTAGCCAATCTGCAAACTCATGTGGTTCGAGCAGGATAAATTTTCCTTTTATTTGCATAGGGATTGGGTTTTGTGGTTTATAATTATTATCAGTTTAAAATATTTTTGACTTTTTATGTGTTCAACACGTTCCATGGGCAAGAAGAGCTACTTTCCTGCCCTGATGGAACAGTTGATTATATAGCTTACAGGCATCAGGTGTTTTTTCCAGTATTACTTCACTGATACCATTATTCTTAATGTATCTGATTATTTTATCAGGACAGCTTATCATACCATTAACACCGATACCGATGATCAGTGTATCAATATTGATGTTGAATACACCGGTGATCATATCCTTATTCAGTATGTGACCTTCTCTTTCCTTCCACTTGCTTACTTCAGTCCCGATAAGCCGTATATCTTTTCCTTTACCGGTTTTGCCATTTTCAGTTTTCGAATGCTCTGCACCGGCAACAATAAATTTCCCCCAGGAGAAATGTTCTATTGGACCTTTGGCATCATTAAACATAACTGAATACCTCTGAGTGTATGTAAAGGTATCAATTGTTGTTGAATAAATTTGAATTGCAGGTGAGAATTGAATTCAATTTACACTTTCATATAAACCGTAAGGATCATTTTTTCTATATTTGAATGATTTGTATGGCTTAAGATATATTTGGATAAAATGATCAGAATGTAATTCACAAATTTACTAAACACGTACTGAAATGAAATCAATAAACTCTTACCCGGGAACAAATAATTATACAATTCGAATCCTGAAACATTTTCCCATCATAAGCATAAATAACCTGGTTCGAATGTATTGCGCTCTTGTACTGTTCATGATTTGTTTTTTATCGGCTGGAGCTCAGCCTTCAGGCGGTCCCTATGGTCCGCTTAAGCAAAATTATAAATTACCCGGGGGAGCCAGTAGTGTGTACTATGTAGCTCCCGATGGAAGATCAGAAAATTTGGGGGATAAGATTAATGCACCTACTACAATTGAATCTGCGATAGAAAAAGTTGTAACGGGCGATGTTATCGTAATGCGGGGAGGAATTTACCGTACCGGTAATCTGTTACTGAATCAGGGAATTACAATACAACCTTATGCCGACGAACAACCCGTGCTGAAAGGAACTTATATTGCCGATGAATGGATTGATCTGGGTAACGGATTATGGACAACATCCTGGGCAAGATTATTTCCCTCCGAACCCGAGTCGTGGTGGAGAAGAGAAAGAGAAGGGAAAAAAACTCCCCTGCACAGATTCAATAATGATATGGTTTTTATCGATGGGAAATTTCTTCAGTCGGCAGGATGGGAAGGAGAAGTCGATGAAAACTCTTATTACATCGATTACGATGCTCAAAAAGTATACATTGGTGCCAATCCGGCTGACAGATTGGTAGAAATTACAGCCTATGATGTGGGATTGCACCGGGTCACGGGCGAAGTTCACGGTAAAAAATCGGACAGGAAAGGTCCATCCATCAAAGGTATAACCTTTACTCAGTATGCCTACCGGGCCATTGAAATCGACGGAACCGAACCTGAGGGAATATCCGATGAAGCAAGTCATGGAAAAGAAGTTGTGGGAACGATTCTCGAAAACTGTACGATTTCATTTTGTTCAAGAGTGGCCGGTTATCTGCGAGGGGATAAACTGGTTGTTCGAAACTGTAAGATTACTGATACCAGTACTGAAGGCCTGTATATAATTGCTTCTTCAGATGTATTACTTGAAAAAAATATCTTCACCCGGAATAATATAGAGCAAATCACGGGATATTTTCCGGCTGCAGTGAAGATATTCAACCAGTGTTACCGTGTTACCTGTAACGATAATCTTGTAATCGATCTCCCTAATTCAAACGGCATCTGGTATGACGTCGGTAATGTCGACGGAGTTTTTATCAATAACTGGGTTGAAGGAGTAGGAAATAACAGGTTTAAAATTCGTAAGGATCAGCTGTGGCCCAGTGATAACGGGTTCTTTTTTGAGATATCCAAAGGGGCAATATGCGCCGGAAATGTATTTGTTGACTGCGACCATGGTGTTATGGTGCTGAACAGCTCGGATGTTCAGATATACCAGAACACATTTGTGAACAGTATTGCGGCTATCGGGCGTAACGAACGTGTTGCAGCCGGCGATCATTTTGGCTGGCATGCCAGTACGGGTCCCGATGTTGACAAACGCGACGGACATATATTTGTTAATAACCTGCTTACCGGGGATGAGCAATTTAATATGCCTTTACTATTTGTATGGCAACGGGCTACTCTGTGTGAACAACTAAACCGTCCCATGCTGGCTAAACTCGATTATAACGTTTATGTAAGACAAGCAGAAGCAGATAACCAGCCATTGATTTTATGGAGCCCTGCAAACAACGATAAATGCCAGGCAGAACTGGATTCTCCGGAAGCATTACATCGACTATATAAGAACTTCGCCGCAAACAGCAGGTATTTCAGTAATTATCACGGTCCATTGTTTAAAAGTACCGAATTGCACAATTACCAGTTA
>CAYUAV010000475.1:0-3692 GCA_964442665.1 uncultured Bacteroidales bacterium | reverse complement strand
CTTTATAAAAATAACGTGAAGAATCGGGAGTATTTATTTCATCAATGAGATAGATTTTACCATCCTTCTTCCCAAATTCATATTTCGTATCGACAAGTATAAGCCCCATTTTATCAGCTATTTCAGTACCGCGTTCAAACAATTTGTTGGTGTATTCTTCAAGTTTTGCATATTCATCTTTCGATACCATACCCTGTGCAATGATTTCTTCACGCGAAATATCCAGGTCGTGACCTTCTTCGGCTTTGGTTGTCGGTGTAATTATGGGCTTTTCAAATTTCTGATTCTCTTTCATGTTTTCGGTCAGGGGTATTCCACAAAGCAGGCGCTTTCCATCGTGGTACTCCCGCCAGGCATGGCCGGTAAGATATCCCCTGATCACCATTTCAACTTTATAAGGCTGGGCAAAATGACCCACGGTTACCATTGGATCGGGTGAGGCAATCTTCCAGTTCGGTACAATATCGGACGTTGCATCCAGAAATTTCGAGGCAATCTGGTTCAGAACCTGACCTTTATAAGGAATTCCTCTTGGAAGCACGACATCGAATGCCGATATGCGATCGGATACAACCATAACCAGGAATTTATCATCGATATTATATACATCGCGAACTTTTCCATGATAGATATTTTTGAGTCCGATGAAGCTGAAGTTTGTTCGGGTTAATGCCTGCATAGTAATTTTATCTGTTAATTATTTTCTTTTTCCTTTTTTTGCGATCTGTCATAGGACTGAATTATGAGCTTTACTAGTTTATGCCTCACAACATCGCGCATATCAAAATGTTCAACTCCTATTCCCGACACATTCTTTAGTATCTCCAGGGCTTTGAGTAATCCTGAATGCTGCTTCGGGGGGAGATCGATCTGAGTCGTATCACCTGTGATGATAAATTTAGCATTTTTTCCCATACGGGTCAGGAACATTTTCATCTGGTTTACGGTAGTATTTTGTCCTTCATCGAGAATAACAAATGCATGATCGAGAGTTCGTCCTCTCATATAGGCTAATGGGGCTATTTCAATGGTACCCTCCTCAATGAAGATAAGCAGCCTTTTTGGAGGTATCATATCACGTAAGGCATCGTAAAGGGGTTGCAGGTACGGATCCAGTTTTTCCTTCATATCACCGGGAAGAAAGCCGAGGCTTTCACCAGCCTCAACTGCCGGACGGCAAAGTATAATACGCCGGACTTCCTTATTACGGAGGGCGCGCACTGCAAGCGCAATTGCAGTATATGTTTTACCGGTACCAGCCGGACCCAGTGCAAAAACCAGATCATTCTTTTCATACTCCTCAACCAATTTTCGCTGATTTATTGAAGTAGCTTTTATTTCACGGCCATGATTACCATAAACCAAAATATCACTTTTTTCATTCTTTGCTTCCATCCATGTATGGTTTGATGAAGCAAGCAACTCATCCAGATCGGAAATAGTCAGCTTATTGTATTTCTGAAAAAATGCAATCAGACTTACGAGTTTTTCCTCAAAGTTTAAAATTTCATTTTCATCCCCTATTGCAATAACTTCATTACCTCGTGCAATGATTCTAAGTTTCGGATAATTCGAGGTGATACGATTCAGTAGTACATTATTGGCACCATATATGTTCACCGGATCAATCCCCTCTAAATATATCGACTTCTCAATCATAAAAATTTGACAATAATATGTACTTTTAAGCTTTACAAAGTAAAGGCATTTTTTTATATTTTCAATTAATTACTGAAGCTGGATAACTTGTTAAATGGCCGTTATAACTCTTACAACCGATTGGAATAAAAGCGATTATTATGTAGGAGCCGTAAAGGGTAAAATTCTTTCGGCAGATGCATCAATTCAGATTGTTGATATTAGCCATCAGGTGCAACCTTTCAATGTAATGCAGGCCGCATTTATTATTAGGAATAGCTGTTTCAATTTTCCCGCTGGCACGGTTCATCTCATTGCTGTAAATGCTGCCCTCGGGCCAAAACGGCCATTGCTGGTGTTTGAAATCAGAAATCAGTTTTTTATTGCATCCGATAACGGAATTGTCGGATTGCTATCAGGTGATAAACCCGATAAAATTTATAAAGCCAAGAATAGCGGGCATGCAACAAATTTTTTAAGTCTGGATTTATTCATCGATACTGCGGTTAAAATTATTAAAGGCACTTCTTCTGATACATTTCTTGAAGCTGCTGCAAATTATGAATCTCAGATTCCATACCGTCCGGTTATCGAGAAGAATCTGATTAACGGTAGTGTAATCTATGTCGATTCATTCTCAAATGCCATTACGAATATTTCGAAAGAAACTTTTGAGAAAGTCGGGCAGGGAAAACATTTTGAGATTTTCATTCAAAGTAACCATTATAAGCTCGATAAGATCAATACTACCTATTCCGATTCAATTTCAGGTGAACTTCTTGCTTTATTTAATTCAATCGGTTTTCTCGAAATTGCTATTAATCACGGAAATGCTGCTGAATTACTTAATCTTGCCATCAATTCTGCCATCAGGGTAAAATTTTATGATGAAAAACCCGGAAGTAAGTTAACACTGACAGGAGGATAGAATTACACTATGAGGGAAAAACATCTCGAATCATTTGAAAAATTACTGGATATCATGGATGAGTTGCGTGCGAAATGTCCATGGGATAAAGAACAAACATTCGATTCGCTGCGCAATCTGACTATCGAAGAAACATTTGAACTGGCCGATTCCATTATAGAGAATGATGTGGAGGAAATGAAAAAAGAGTTGGGCGATTTACTGCTCCATATCGTTTTTTATGCAAAAATTGCTTCTGAGAAAAGTGCCTTTGATATCGGTGATGTAATTGAAAGCTTGTGTGAAAAATTAATATTCCGGCATCCTCATATTTTTGGCAATGTCGATGTGAAAGGCAGTAGTGAAAATGTTAAGAAGAACTGGGAAGAATTAAAACAGAGGGAAGGCAATAAGTCAATACTTGGAGGGGTTCCCAATGCACTACCTTCACTGATTAAGGCAAACCGTATCCAGGAAAAGGTAAGGGCTGTCGGTTTCGATTGGGATATTCGGGAACAAATTTGGGACAAAGTGGCTGAAGAACTGAATGAACTCCAGGAACAGGTGCAGGCGAAGAATCAGGAAGAAATTGAAAACGAGTTTGGTGATTTGCTGTTTTCAGTGGTAAATGCTGCGCGGCTTTATCATATCGATCCTGAAACAGCCCTTGAAAAAACCAATAGGAAATTTATAAGAAGATTTAATTATCTTGAAGATCACACCATAAAAAAAGGTCGTTCGTTAAAAGATATGAATCTTGATGATATGAACGTTATATGGGAGGAAGCCAAAAAATATGATAAACGGTAAAAATTCTCATGGAGCTATGTGGAAAATCATCATTTCAATTTCATTGTTCTGTCTTGTATCATTGAGCAGCTCGGGTCAGCTTCTGAAAACCAGACTCGATTTTGTGGGAGGAATCGGATATCCTGAATATATGCATATAGGTATGCGATATCAATATTCCAAAGTTGCACAGTTTGGATTCTATTACGGTGGTGATTTAGGGCTTGATAATGCCATAATCCGAACCTGGAATTTTGATCACATGTATAGTTTCGGGAAGCATTCCTATTTTTCAAACAGGCCAGTCTGGTATGCAAGGCAGGGTTTTACCTATTCAATACATACTACTGCCGATCGT
>CAYUAV010000474.1:0-3702 GCA_964442665.1 uncultured Bacteroidales bacterium | reverse complement strand
GTCAGTCTTTTGTCAATGATATCAGATACGATCAGGAATAAAAAGATTGCAGCGAAATCGAAAGCCACCATAATTTTGATCAGAAAACCAATTCCGATAATAAATCCTGCTATCAGATACCGCCAACTTTGTTTTCCGGAAAATAAAATAAAAACAGCCAGGATTGTAAACACATTGAAAAAATGTTCGGTATTAACTGTAACACCATAGTTAGTCCATACTGATATGAAAAAAATATAGATTACTGCTGTAGCGATAGCTACACTTTTTGTGTGACCAACTTTTAACTTGGTTTTATACAGAAAATATGCAGTTAAAGCAATAATAAATGCAGCAAAAACCCTGAATCCGAAAATCGAATCGCCAAAAACCTTCAGGTAGGCTGCAGCTATATAAAAAATTCCAACAAGCTTAATATCGATCATATCAGTATAAAGGACTTTTCCCTTCAGGATTTCTTTTGCAATTACTAGGTAGGTCGATTCATCATGATCGATCATCGAAGGAAAGAAAGAGAAAAAACGTAAAATGAAGGTTAGAATGAACAGGAATAATACTATTTGAATTTCGGATTGTTTAATTCCTGTAATTTTGTGAGACATCTATTTTTGCATTAATATGTGCAAATATAAATATCCTCGGGTAAAATGCCGCTTGAGCATTGGCTTTATCATCCCGATAATTTTTTGGATGCTTTATCTTTTTCCACATGCTTTTTTATTTCTTTTAACCATTTCATTGCATCCGTAGTTTTCTTGAACATTTTGAAGGACGGATTTGCCCTGTTGGCAACAATGGTTTCGATGAAATTAGCCCTGTCATCAGGATAAAGAGTTGGATCATATACAATGGCCACTTTATATTTATATGATAAACCCGTTGACTTTTTCATGTTCTGCATAGTTAGAAAGCCTTCGACGAGTGAGTGTCCGATAGGGCATTTTCGTAAATCAACGAGCAGGTAGTAGCAATGATTTTTTTCAGCTATTTTCAGAATTTTTAAAGCGCCTAATTTGATATTTTCCGCTGTAATTTCTGCAATTGGTGTAGCAACTACAATATCATTGCCTTTATCGTAGTAAACAGTTAATTCCATATTCATAGATTTAGGTACTGAAAATTGCTAATAATAGTCTGGAAATTAACCAGTAACAAAGCTATGAATTTAAATCGAGATCGGTATGTCTTTTCTCAAAATGTTTGGATGTTCATCAAAGATCTTCTGCACATCGGAAACCGACAGCAAAATCGACCCAGTTTGGAGGTAATCCTTTACGATAATATACTCTTTTGCACATGGGGCCCGAATGCCAGCTCCCTCCCCGGATAACTTTGTTCATCCTGTCTTCCGGGCCTTTGGGATTGAGTTCAGGACTTATTTTATAGTATTGCTCATCGTAACTGTCGGCTACCCATTCCCAGACATTACCATCCATATCGAAGAGCCCATAGCCATTCGGATTAAACAGTTCAGTTTCGGCAATCCTATTTATCCATATGCCGGGTAATTTTTTTTCTTCAATCCTGCCAAGTGTGTCTCCGGCCGGATAATCCTTATCAACTAATCCTCCGCGGGCAGCATATTCCCATTCAGCCTCAGCAGGCAAACGTTTGCCTGCCCATGCAGCATAACGGCTGGCATCGTACCAGTTAATACCAACGACCGGAAAATCAGGGTAATTCTCTCCACACCTAAAGGCATCATTATTCCAGAATTCAGGAAGCCTGTACCCCGTGGCATCACAGAATGCTTTGTATTCTGCGTTGGTGACCTCATGCTTATCCATATAGAAAGAATCAATTTCGACCCGATGAGCAGGACTAAACTCGGAATTCCTTTCCACATTTTTCCCCATCATGAATTCGCCTCCAGGTATCAGGACCATTTCATCAGGAATTTGATTCTGAGCAAAAAGAGTGTTAGTCGCCAGATAAAAAATAAATACCAAAGTAGTTCTTGGGGTAAAGTTATTCATGGTCATTTCTTATATTTTTTTGTATTAGGTTAATTATTTTCTATTTCCTGTCCAGACCTTTCGATATTTTATTTACTACCCACCATTTTCCGTTTTCACGCATTAAGCTAAAATAATCGAGGTAACCATAATCCTGGTTGTAAAGTTTGCTCTTAACTATAGCAAGATCGCCTTCAATATCCATATAAAGAATTTCTGTAGTCCATTTTAGTTTTGTATTCCTGTTTTCAGGTTTGTACCACGATATATAGTCTTCTTTATTGGTACTTTTAATTGTGTTATCCTGGTTGATCCAGAAAATACGCCAGTTATCATGCAGAATGTGTTGGTACAATTCTCCGTCGGAGATTTCATGACCTTTATGATAATAGTTGAGTATCAGGTCTTCGATTTGTTTTTTGACATTATCCATGATGTGTTAGGTTTTAAATACCAGAGCGTGGATCGTTTAAATTTAAGAAACTCATCCAAATTAAATAATGATAAATGACATTTTACAACGGTTTGCTTAATACTAATCGTACATATACCGGTAAATTTCCAAGTTCAAGCTGGTCAATAAGATAACTTTTTTCAAAACGGCATTTTCCGAGTATCGAATCAAACTCATGAAGAGCATAAGTCCTGCGTAATTGCTTTGTTAAAAAATACATAGAAAAATATTTACGAACAAAATTGTATTCTCTGAGATTTTCTTTTAACCTGGTATTAAGCAATTCTTGGTTATAACTTTTTGTCGATTCAAATATAAATGCCGTTTTACCAGGTTTTAAAATCCTGTAGATCTCGTTTAATCCTTCAAACGGATGATCCCAGTTATAAAAACTTCCAGAACTCACAATACAGTCAAAAAAATCAGACGGGTAATCAGTCTTTACAATATTACCAACCTGTAAATCGATATTTTTTATATCCTGCAAATTTCGATTTGCTACATCCAGCATAGATGCTGATATATCAAGACCATACAACTCCATATGAGGATTTATCATATGAATGGCTTTCAATAATCGTCCCGGTCCTGTGCCTATATCCAGCAATTTTCCTTCTTTGAGTTGTTCGTTTACTAATGAAGCAATTTCTTCAAACCCCTTTTTAACTCCCCTTATTCTGGTCAGATTATCATAAAGCTTTGCGGCAAACACCGGCATATGGATGTATTGTTTTTCGCCACGTGTATCCATTCCTTATTTTTCGGGTATATGTGTTTGGTGGAAATAAAATCAGGATTGAATATACATAAAAACTATGCTTTCCTCATTATGCCGGTTAAAATAATCTAATAATTATCCGTATACGATGTGATGACTTGTATAATATTATTTTATTACTATAAGGTAAACAAGGACGGGAAGTAAAGCTATCGGGATATGATTCTTAATAAAGTCTTAGGTTCTGTGCATGTGTAAAAGTTTTTTACTTATTGAGGGTTCGTACCAAACATGAATTAAATCAATACTAACAACAAAGAAATTCATTTATTCCGGTAAGTATTTTTCGGCTGAACAGGGTTTTATAATGTCCTGTTCCGGCAGTTGGGAAAAAGTTTATAGATGGATTTTTTTTGTACAGTACATTCATATCCCGGAATGAGAAAATTTCATCATCAGTATCGTGTATCAATAATATTTCAGCTTTAATATCTTTTATTGCGTGGTTGAGATCAAAATCGGCCACTGTAAAACAGAATTCTTTTTCCAGTCCTGATTTAAGTTTCGTCAAATTA
>CAYUAV010000473.1:0-3703 GCA_964442665.1 uncultured Bacteroidales bacterium | reverse complement strand
TTTCTGATGCAGGATTGTAAATAGTCAGAGTATGCCTGAAAAATATCATATTAAGACTTCTTATGTCAAGCCAAGACTTCCCAGAATTGGCAGATATGGAGTAGTTGACTGGCGTGAGGATTGCGCCAGATGCCATAATTGCGTTAAAAAGGCATGTGTTTATGATAAATACAGGGAGGAAAATACTTTTATACGCGATATCGATGAAGTCCATACGCTTTACTACGAATGTATGGGTTGTTTTTCGTGCATACAAAATTGCACAAAAAACCTGTTGATGATATCTATTAATTCAGAATATAAAAAGTTAGGGAATGATTATTGGACTCCCCAGATATTCAGTACACTATGGCTTGAAGCTGAGACGGGTAAAGTGCCTGTCTCCGGTGCCGGATACCGGGGTAAATTTGCTGGTCATGGTTTTGATTCCATGTGGACAGATATGTCGGAAATTGTCCGGCCTACACGCGATGGCATTCATGGCAGAGAGTATATCAATACCTCTGTTGATATTGGGAAGAAACCTTTTTACCTGAGTTTCGAAAACAATATGCTGACATCCTCACTTCCTCCCATCATTTCCTTGCCATTCCCGGTAATATTCGATATGCCATCTGAATTACACACCTTACCACAGCTCGATCCATTTATTTTGGAAACTGCCAGACAAACCGGTCTTTTGGCGATTATCGATGCAGAAAGATGGAGCAATATAAGTCTTACTAATAAAGAAGAATACCTTGATCATGTTGCATTTTTTCTTAGGCCAAACGGCCCTGCGATTTCACACGATCTGTTAAGTCGTACCAGGCTTGTTGAAATTCCGGATGATAAAGAGGTAGTTCAACATGCAGACCAATTGAAGAAGGCTTTACCAGATATTGTTGTGGTGGTCAGAGTTCCCCTGGACGAAAATGGATCGACACGTGTCGAGAAACTTTCTGAGTCGGGTATCGATACTTTTCATCTGGTGGCAGATTCAGATGGAAATGAAATCGGAACGAATCGGCCCAGATTTATCAAGGATATTGTACGTGAAATCCATGAAATGCTTATTAAGAATGAAAATCGTGATGCAGTAACGCTAATAGCCGGAGGAGGGGTAGCATTAGCCGAGCATGTTGCCAAAGCGATTATTTGCGGTGCCGATCTTGTATCGATCAACATACCTCTGATGATTGCTATGGAATGTCGGTTATGTGATAGTTGCAAACCTGGCGATTATTGTCCGGCCAAACTGGATAGGGACATTGATTTTAACTACGGAACAGGCCGTATGATCAACTTGATTGGAGCCTGGTACTGGCAAATGGTTGAGCTGATGGGTGCTATGGGTATGCGCGAGGCCCGCAGGCTTAGAGGCGATATAGGGCGCGCTATGTTTAAAGAAGAACTTGAAGAAGAAATTTATGGACCAATTTTCAGAAAGCAAAGTTAATCTGCAGGAAATTATTCCTGAAAAGACATTAAAAACTTTCGTCCCCCAGGTGGAGATAGAAAGGAAAGTAAAACCGGCTTTATCAAGATATCGTAATGAAATTGCCAAGTATCTCATTTTTAGAGATGAATCAAAATGTACGTTGTGTGGTACATGTGTCGAAACCTGCACAAAGGGAGTCCATGTGTTAAAAGAAGGTTATAAATTGTTTGCAACCCCAGTTAGTTATAAATGTAATGGTTCTGTATGCGAAAAAACAGAAAATTTTTGTATCCGTAAATGTCCCCAGGGTGCACTTAAACTGATTAAAAGTCCGATGATGGAGGTATTAGGTGACTATCGGTGGTCATCTGACATGATCCTTGCTACCTGGAAAATGGCAGAAACAGGCAGCACACTTCCTGTCGATTGCGATTTTGAATATGAAACAGGTGACTCCGATGGGGGTTTTGATCGCATACGGATTAAGTATCCGGCTAAACCGGCTCCGGTTAAGGACGAAGAAATAGATATCAGTCTTGATTTGAATAAGAGAAACGATGGCCGCCCGAAAATTACGATCGATGTTCCTTGGTATGGTGGGGGAATGTCATTCGGTTCTATCAGTAATGTCACACAATTATCCAAGGTAAGAGCAGCTGTGGCATGGAATACTTTTTCGTGTTCAGGTGAAGGGGGGTATATGGAACGACTCCGTCCCTATGACGATCATATGATTACACAGGTTGCTACGGGATTATTTGGTGTACGCGAAGAGACCATACAGCGTGTACGAATTGTTGAATTTAAATATGCCCAGGGAGCAAAACCCGGATTAGGAGGACATTTGCTCGGGACTAAAAATACTCTGTCAGTTGCTAAAATGCGTGAAGCTGTTCAGGGAATCCCGCTCTTTTCACCGTTTCCTTTTCATAGTGTTTACTCCATCGAGGATCATATGAAACATATCGACTGGATAAAACATGTCAATCCCCGGACACTTGTTTCAACGAAAGTATCAACTCCGACCGACGTCGATATGGTGGCAGTAGGCAGTTACTATGCCGGTACGCATATCATACATATCGACGGGGGTTACGGGGGTACCGGGGCTGCACCAGATATTGCCAAAAAGAATATTGCCATGCCTATCGATTATGCGATACCCAAAGTACATCGCTTTTTGGTGTCGGAAGGAGCACGCGATATAGTAACCCTTATCGCCAGTGGAGGCATTCGTAATTATTATGATGTGGCAAAAGCTATAGCGCTTGGTGCCGACGGGGTAGTAATCGGAACTGCCGAATTAGTGGCTTTATGCTGTTTGCGATGCAGCCGATGCTCCAGCGGGCGCGGATGTCCGAGAGGTATAGCCACAACCGATCCCGAACTGATTACGCAAATGACGGTAGAATGGGGGACACAACGTATTGTAAATCTTTACAATGCGTGGGCTATTGGCTTAAAAGATATTCTTAAACGCCTGGGACTAAAAAGCATAAAGGAATTACGCGGAAGGTCCGATTTATTAACACATCTGGATTTGTCTTAAAATCAAGTAGTAAGTATGGAAAACAGCATCATAGACAGGATTCTGAAATCAAAAAAAAGATTGGTAGAGTGTACCGGATATTCTGAAAGTTATGCCGGTATGGAAGCAGAAGGAGGATGTGGAGTTATCGGTTTTTGCTGCACCGAACCCGTACCAGGTAAACATATACACGAACCATCACGTCAGATGCATAACCGCGGCAATGGCAAAGGAGGTGGTATAGCTGCAGTAGGTTTCATACCGGAGCAACTGGGTGTTGCAAGGGAAGTATTAGATGATTTCTATATGCTGCATATTGCTTACCTTGATCCGGAATCACGTCAGAGTGTAGAGAAAAAGTACGTCAACCCTGTATTTGAAATTAATAAATCTTCGAGACTCGATACGGTAGACAATTGGAAATCAATCCCCGGTCTGGAGGTTAAGCCCCCTGATGTATACCGGTATTTTGTCAGGGTTAAGGATGTTGTATTAAAAAACTTCATTACCGAAAACACACTGGAGAAACTTGATCGCAGAGATGCCGAGGATGAATTTATCAACCAGAACAGCTTTAAACTAAACCATGAATTTTATGTGGCTCCGCCAAAGCAATTGGCATTTGTTATGTCGCAAGGGCGTAACATTATGATTTTGAAGGTTGTTGGTTACGCTGAAGCTATTACGCAGTACTATAAGATCGATGAACTGTGTGCTCATGTTTGGATTGCTCATCAGCGTTATCCAACCCGCGG
>CAYUAV010000472.1:0-3718 GCA_964442665.1 uncultured Bacteroidales bacterium | reverse complement strand
CGGTATGCAGGGAGTGTTGGAGACCCTTCCCGTATGGCAGCAAGTTATGCAGGAGTCCTGACACTGGGGACACAGGTCAATGATATTGTTATTCGCGGTAATTCTACAATAGGTATGTTGTGGAGGATGGAGGGACTCAGAATACCTAATCCGAATCGTTTTGGCGATCTGTGGTCAACGGGAGGAACTTCGAGTATGATCAATAATAATGTTTTGAGTAACTCGGATTTTTATACGGGAGCATTCCCGGCAGAATTTGGTGATGCCCTCTCAGGTGTATTTGATTTAAATCTGAGAAAAGGGAATGCTGCAAAAAGAGAATATGTAGCACAAATTGGATTCGGCGGACTGGAATTCGGTGCAGAAGGACCCTTTGTGAAAGGGTCCAGAGCATCATATCTGGCCAATTACAGGTATTCGACCATGGGGATCTTCGATTTGTTAGGTCTCGATATAGGTATTTTCGCAGTGCCTTCCTACCAGGATTTGACCTTTAAGATTGATGTGCCTACCCGGAAATTCGGAAAATTTTCTTTATTCGGACTTGGAGGCCAGAATAGTCTGATCAGTGAGGATATTGATCAGGAGGAGAACACGGTTGATATTACCAGATTGATAGCACATACAGGTTTTACAGGTTTGAATCACCTTTATTTTTTAAACGAGAATTCCAGTATATCAACCAGTATCGGATTTTCTTCAACTGAACAAAAATTATTAATGGATACCAGGGATAATGAGGTTATCGATGAATTTTACTGGGAGCGGAATGAGGAATCCACAATTGAATTCTCAATTGAATATAAGAATAAGATCAACTCCAGGAACATACTTAATTTCGGTTTTGATTATTTCAATTCAGCTATAACATTTATCGACAGCATATACCTGACGGAGTATGATATATTCATACATAATAAAGATGTTAACGGAACAGTTCCCCTCATTCAATCGTTTGCACAACTAAAACATCGATTTTCTGACCAGCTGTCGGTTGTCGGGGGAGTTCATTATCAATACTCTAAATTTGGTAACGATTATTCTGTTGAACCGCGGTTAAGTCTGACATGGGATTTTCTGAAGGGGCAATCGCTTAATTTTGGATTTGGCGTTCATTCGAAATTGCAGCCTAAGTTTGTATATCATTACGCAATACTAACCGATACCGTTAATAAAATTTATGCTAAGCCGAATGAAGATATGAAAATGACACGAAGCCAACATCTGGTTTTAGGCTATAATTATTTATTTAACAGTAATCACAGGTTGATAATTGAAGGTTATTGTCAATACCTCAGCAATATTCCCGTGGAGGAGGATAATTCCTATAAATCGTTAATAAACTATGGGTCCAGCTTTTCGGATTATGATTATGAAGGACTTGTCAATAAAGGTGTTGGTTATAATTACGGACTTGAATTTACTTTGGAAAGATTCCTGACAAAAGGTTATTATTACCTTTTTACCCTGTCGCTTTTTGAGTCGAAGTATAAGGGTAGTGATGGTATTTTAAGAAATACCCGGTTTAATGCCAATGCAATCTGTAACCTGCTTGGTGGTTATGAATGGTCAGTAGGAAAAAACAATACGATTGGTTTTGATGCCCGGGCTATTTTTGCCGGTGGTGAACGTAAAATCCCATTGGATTATGAAGCTTCTGCTGCCAGACGTGAAGCTGTGTACGACATACCCAATGCATATAGTGAACGATTTAAAAACTACTTCAGACTGGATACGAAATTTTATTTCACGATTAATAAAGGGACCAGTCATATGATTGCAGTGGATATAATAAATGTTACCAACAGACAGAATCATTTTAAGGCTGTTTATGATGATGACATTAACGATTATGAAGAGGTTTCATCATTGAGTATACTGCCAACTTTCCTGTGGCGATGGAACTTTTAAAACTATTTCATGAGATGTTTTAATAAAAACGGAGCATGCTGCAACATGCTCCGTCCGATTAATAAAATAAAATTTTATAAATCTTAAAGCTTCTTAAAAGTATGATAAAAAACCTAATTGTCTGTAAAGAAAGTCAAAAAGTATGTTTTATGAGTAAATGCGTTCGCTTATTCAAACCTGTTATTTTCCTTATAGCACTTTTTATATCATTAAACCTCATAGCTCAGAATAATTCCATAACCATTACCATGGATCATGTATCACTTGGTGATATATTACAGGAAATCAAAAGACAAAGCGGGAAAAGTATACTTTATAGTAATGACGTAATTGATGTATATGCAGATGTATCACTTTCCATTAAGAATGCCTCGATACAGGAAGCTTTGAACGAATGCTTCAAAGGGAAAAACATACAGTATCGGATAGTGGATGATGTCATTATCATCGAACCGAAGAAAAATATAAATGATTCCGGGCAAAAACTGAAAATACTATACCAGACGAT
Organism: uncultured Bacteroidales bacterium; assembly: GCA_964442665.1. Classification (GTDB taxonomy): domain Bacteria; phylum Bacteroidota; class Bacteroidia; order Bacteroidales; family UBA10428; genus UBA10428. The sequence continues at coordinate 1,299 of CAYUAV010000472.1, read as the reverse complement.
TCGGGGACAAGTAACAGACAATGATTCGAAAATATCATTGCCCGGAGCTAATGTTGTAGTATTAAATACCGATCCTCTTTTGGGAACAATAACGGATCAGGATGGTAACTTCAGAATTGAAAATGTCACTGTCGGAAGGCATACTATACAAATATCCTATGTCGGATATGATCCGGTGACATATCCCGAATTAATTGTCAGTTCGGGCAAAGAGGTAATTCTGGATATAGGCCTGACAGAGTCGGTTACTAAGCTTGACGAAATAGTTATAAAGACCAGAAGGGACAAATCGCTGAATTCAATGGCGACTGTTAGTGCACTATCGTTTACGGTAGAAGAAGCCAGACGATATGCCGGTAGTCTGGACGATCCGGCCCGACTGGTATCTTCTTTTGCCGGAGTAACCATAAATCATTTTGGCGATAATGCGGTGATCGTAAGAGGAAATGCTCCAAAGGGGATTCTTTGGAAGCTGGAAGGTGTTGAAATTCCCAATCCCAATCATTTTGCAGGAGCAAATACTTTGGGTGGTGGTTTTGTAACTATCTTCAGCAGCCAGCTTCTGGCCAAATCTGATTTTTATACCGGTGCGTTTCCGGCTGAATATGGCAACGCATTATCAGGTGTTTTCGATATGAAATTACGAAGCGGGAATAATGAAAAAAGGGAGTATACCTTTCAAGCAGGGGTATTGGGTATCGATCTGGCTTCCGAAGGTCCCTTTAGGAGAGGACATAATGCAACATATTTGTTTAATTACAGATATTCTACGTCGGGTTTACTGTCAGAACTCGGTATTTTACCTATTGGAAAACAGATCTCGAAATATCAGGATCTTTCGTTCAAAATGGATTTTCCTACAAAAAATGCAGGAACATTTTCGATCTGGGGTATTGGTGGTCTGGATTATACTGCCAAGCCTGAGGAACAGGATACTTCCGAGTGGGAAATATATTGGGACAGAATGAACCAGGATTGGTCAATAGATATGGGAGCTGTCGGAATTGCCCATAGAATGGTGTCCGGCGAAAAAACATATATCCATTCTACGCTTGCTGCATCCGGTATTTCAAATATTCTGGATTACAAATATCTTGACAGTATCATGACCCTTCAACCAAACTGGTTCATACACGATGTATCGGGGAAAATAACTTTAAGTTCTTTGTTGAGCCACAAATTTAGTACAAGATTAACACTAAGAACAGGAGCTAACTGCCATGCTCTGTTTTATAGTCTGGATATGAGTGGTACCATCAACAACACGGTCTCAACATTTAAGAATTTCGTAAAGGAGAA
>CAYUAV010000471.1:0-3719 GCA_964442665.1 uncultured Bacteroidales bacterium | reverse complement strand
GGCCAACCCAAAATATCCCAGTGCATATTTATCGGTACTGATTCCCTGAATTCCCACGTTGTAATCGGCAACGGCATTATAATCGGAGCGGCTGGCTCCCGATTCGCCAAGGATAGCTTCTGTGAAGAAATCATACGTTCCGTGTGCCGTGTTTGGACCGTACAAATGAATGTTTTCTGCAGGCCATTCGGGACGTATATCGCTCCATTTTTTCACCGGACTGTTCGGTTCCCATATCTTTTTCAATTCTCCGACAGTAATATCCTGTATCCAGTTATTCTCCGGATTCGCCATAATGGAGATACCATCGAGTGCCACCATGAGTTCTTCATAACTTATATTATTTTCTTTGCATGCTTCTATCTCACTTTCCTTAATAGGCCGGGATGCATCAGATATATCGGTCTCGCCCCTGGCAAATTTCTTAAATCCGGCTCCTGTTCCTGAAGATCCAATAGTTACATTAACATCGGGATAATCTGCACGAAATTCTTCGGCAACAGCTTCCGATAAGGGATATACAGTACTCGAACCATCGATACTAATAGTTCCCGATAAAGTCTTTTTTGTTGATTTCCCCGGTTGATTTTTACACGATATGGCTGTAAAAGCCACGATAGCAAATAGTACTGATAGCTTAATTAGCGTTTTCATATTTTATTAATTTTTAATGATGTAACAAAGGTGTGAAGTGCATGTTAACTGAATATTATAGTGTTGTTAACCTTATATTAATAATTGATATATAGTCGATTGGATTCATTTTTTGGGATACTCTTTAAAAGGCATACTGGAAGTTGAGGTATATAAGATTTTTACTATCCTTTTCCTTGTCGGCATATAAAAATCCCTGGTAGTCGACAGCCATCTGAACATTTTTAATCGGAGAATATTCAATACCGGCAATAATCAGATTTCCATCCTTACTCATATTCCAGTTTTCCGTTTCTCCTTCAAGCTGGTTCGAACCCAGATTATCGAACCGTCCGAATAACTGCATTTTTTCTGTCACATACACCCCGGCATAAAATGAAAAGCCTTTCAGATTGCGATCATCAACATTACCATAGTTCAGCTGAATGTTATGCTCGGCTCCCACCGACAGAAAATCGTTCTTATAGCCTATAAAACTGGCAATGGTAAACTGCGGACCCGATTTATCGATATAATCGTAGAAACCGCGTATAACAAGTCCTTTGACGGGGATTAATGTTATTCCCAAACCCGTATTAAGGGCCTTATCAGATTGCAATTTCTTATATCCTTCGCCATTTCTGACTGTAAGATCGGCTGAAAGCATATCAAAAAATCTGTACGATACCATAGCACCCAGATCAGCGCTGGGTCCCATCTTAGTCCAGTCCTGGAACGACTTATAAATATATCTTCGTCCCCAGTAATTTTCCTGTAGTTTAAACTGCTGAAGGCCTATTAAGCCGGCTTCAACTTTAAGGTTACCCTGCGAATAAGCAACTGCTGCTGTTTTAAGATAGGCCGTCATTTCCAGTGAGGTCCCCACAGTAACACTGTCATTTATATTCACTTCGGGTGAACCGACATCGAGCGTAATATGACCCGAAAAAGCCTCCGACATATTATATTTATATCCGAAGTAAGCCCGCTGTATTTCAAATCCGGTCCCATCGCCCGAAAGATCGGCGTGGTAGTTAAAATAAATTTTCGCGAAGGGTGAGCCCGAAGGTTTAAACTCATCCTGTGCAAGGCTCATACCTGAAATTAGAATGAGGGCAGACGCCGGAAAAAAGAAATGTTTCTTCATTATTATATTAAGTTTGATTTCTGGCGCTAAAGTAAACGGGTGATGTAACACTATAATTAAACTAATGTTAAATTAACGTTAAATGCACTCATATTTCAGATTAACAAAATGTTAACGCTAAGGTAATTTCAGATTAGGGGTATTCAGAATAACTATTTGCTCTCTCCACATTTACTTTTCCCTGATTTTTAAGGCTTGATTATATGTAGAAATAGCTTTCAATACCGGAAAAGAATTTGTAAATTAATATATAGTATAAACGAATGATGAAACTTATTAACTGCTGTATTATGAAGAAATTTTTATTTATTGTTCTGACCATTCTACCGGTTTTATCTGCCGGACAACTCAAAATCACTACATTAACAACAGAAAATACTTTTCAGGGAGAATGGATCCATGATATCCTGCTCGATGATGCAGGTAATTTGTGGTTCGCCGATGTCACCGGACATGGTCTTTATAAATTCGACGGTGATAAGTGGACTAATTATAATTCGGCCCAGGGATTTCATGATTACATCTACGCAATCGATCAGGACAGCGAAGGAAATTACTGGATTGCCAGTACAGAAGGAGTAATCAAATACGACGGTGATACAACAACCTGGTTCACAACATCGGACGGATTACCCAACAACATGATCAAAGATATACTGGTCGATCATAATGATATGGTATGGATTGCAACCAATGATGGAATTGCGCGGTATAATGGCTCTTCCTGGGTAACCTATACGGATGCTGATGGTTTGATCAGCAATTTCACAAAAGAGCTTTACGAGGACTTCGATGACAAACTTTGGATCGCTACCTATGAAGGAGTGAGTAAACTTGACGGCAGCTTCGTAAATTATGACACAGGCGACGGTTTGCCCTCATTGAATGTAAATGTAATAGCACAGGATGCCGACAGTAATATGTGGTTCGGAACACAGGACGGTGCAGCTAAATTCGACGGATCGACCTGGATTGTATATACGTCTGCAGACGGGCTGCCCAATAACCTAGTTTCCGATATATTCCTCGATAGCAAAGGCATCCTCTGGTTCACATCATATTTGCCCACGGGCGGCCTGACGCGATATGACGGTCAGACCTGGCCGACCTACAAAGTCGAGCACGGATTGCTCACTAATTATACCTACTGCGTGGGTGAAGATACCCGGGGGAATATCTGGGTGGGAACCGGATTGGGAATCAGTAAATTGCAACCCGATGCCTGGAAATATCTCTCCACTGCTAATGGTTTGGCAGGAAATAATGTGAAAGATATTACCAGCTATATGTCGGGAACCGAATGGTTTGCAACAACAGAAGGAATCAGCAGATACAGTCATAACTCCTTTGTTAATTATACAACAACCGATGGTTTGCCCGATAACCAGTGCAATGCCCTAACAGTTAGTTCGTCGGGTTTATGGGCCGGAACTTCAAACGGAATTGCCCGATTTACAGGAAACGGCTGGGCAATTCAGAATTCCGATAGTGGCCTGGTAAATAATGCTGTGAACGATCTGTTTGCAGACGGATCCGAATTATGGATTACTACCGAAGGCGGTGTGAGTAATTACGACGGTAATACCTGGGAGAACTATACTTCTTCGAATGGCCTGGCTGTCAACAACAGTACCTGTGCACTGGTCGATCATACGGGAAAAGTATGGATCGGGTCGAACGGAAGCGGGATCAGTAAGTTCGATGGTGTGTTATGGACGTATATTAATGAAAGTAATCACCTGCCCGATAACACAGTTTGGACACTTTATGAAGATAGTAAAGACACTATCTGGATCGGCACGGAAGGAGGTGTTACCAAATTTGACGGAGTGAATTATACAACCCTTACAAAGGCTGATGGGCTGGCTACAAACAGTGTCAGGTCAATATATGAAGATGATTACGGGAGAATGTGGTTTGGCAGCGACAGCAGCAGGAT
>CAYUAV010000470.1:0-3723 GCA_964442665.1 uncultured Bacteroidales bacterium | reverse complement strand
TTTATCCAAATTTCTTATCAGCCTTGATTTTTCTTTGGTTCCTTTCTTTTCATCAGGGAAAAGAAAGGAACAGACAATAAACATTTCAAATTAGACATGCTTAACTACAAAACTCTTTGAATAAAAACAAAAATATCTTCCGCCGCATACATTCAATACCCATGAAAGTTCTAAAGTGCCAGGTTGAAAGGCACAAGTTATAAACTTGCGCCATGTAAGGGCAGCATACATTCAATACCGCTGAAGAAATCTGGCAGTTGCGTCGGCTGACGGTATTAAAAAGCAGGTAAAATAATTATAGTAAAAACAGATATCTGTTCATTAATGATAATTAGGGACATCGGTTATTTTCCTGATGAAAGCATCTGAATATCCCTGGTTGATAAGATAGTTAAATTCCTGCCGGGCGGCCGATAATGTTTTAAATTCGCCTGTTGTATAACGATAGAATCCATCGTTGCCCAGGCTTACCTTTATATTGGAAATACTTTTGAAATAGGAAGTATTTATTTCTTTCTTCAGTGCCATAAACTGAATGGTATATATAGCAGAAGAAGACTTGGCAGCCTGATCCAGGTAATCGCTGACATTGTACGGACGTATAAAAGCATCTTTATATTGTATCAAAACTATATCCCGCAATATGCTTTCTGCTTCAGCGATACTATTAAAAATCCCGGTAGTATACCGATAGTATTCGTCATCTCCTTTCTGGATTTCTACTTTGTTATTCCCTCCGATATAAGCCATGTCAATTTTTTTTATCGATGCCATAAACTGGATCGTATACATCCCATAATACATATTGATGGCGTTGTAATCATTATCCTGCCTGTTCGTTTTTGTCTCTGCCGGAATGTATTCTGTTTCATGTTTTTCGGGAGTCCGTATCTCAGTCGTGATATTTTCATTGCCGCTAAAACTCTCCGGCTCATGAGTGCTATTTTCCTCAATAACCTCCGGGGTATAAGTCGGAGTGACCTCAGCAACAGGTACTGCTTTTTCCAGCATCGCATCGATCACCAGCGCATCTTCAGGATTATCGGGGGGAAGGTCAATCAGTTGTGTATACGTTTTATAGTCGGGATTAACATAGTTAATCATATACCCTCCAGTGCCCACTTCAAAACTATACCGGCCTGTTTGTCTGTCTGGTTGCGTGGTGAGTACCTTCTGATAACTTTCCGTGTTGTATACTTCAATTTCCGTTTTTTCAAGACCGGAATCTTCATCCTGCAACATAACCTGGCCTGAAATATCAAATTGTCTTGGATGACTGGCCGAAAATACTTCCAGACGGACTATTTCATTCTTAGAACTGTTATCAGGATCTTCAAAGGAAGCATAGGCAAAATTCCCATTGCCCACAGGCATAAAATAAATATCATCGTCAGGTGTATTTAAAGGATACCCGATATTCGCAGGGCGGCTCCATGCATGATCACCCGTTTGTTCAGACACAAAGATATCGTACCCTCCGACATTTTCATATGCCTCCGATTTAAAGAATAATTTAGAATTATCGGCACTGATTACCGGCATTAATTCATTTTGTTCAGTATTTATTTGTTCGCCCAGATTAACCGGTTTCATCCACTTACCATTCTCGTCTTTCTCTGACCGGTAGAGATCCATATTACCAAACCCTCCTTTCCTGTCACTTGCAAAATAAAGGTAGTTGCCCTCGGGAGTCTCACAGGCCTGGGAGTCCCATCCTTTACCATTAATGGGTTTGTCCATTTTTATAGCTTTCTGCCACCGCGACTTGCTGAAAACAGAATAGTATATATCAGTACTGGTCCCGGTTTTTACTGTCAGGTACAATCTTTCATTATCGTACGATACAGACGAAGGATAACATTCACCTTTGACTCCCAGTTGAGCAGTAATTTTAACAGGTTCAGTCCAGGTTCCGTTTACTTTCTGTGAAAAATAAATATCGTCCTTATTATAAGGACCCTGAACAGCATAAAACAGCAAAGTCTCATCGTTATTCACAACCGGATATAATTGCGATTCTTCACTCTTCAATGTATTGTCCAGGTTACAGGTTTTAAAAAAGACCGGTTTTTCTTCCAATTTCAGGGCTGAATAGCACGATGTAATCAGAGCATCGGCCAGGGCAATTTCATCTTTTTTTTTTGAATCCAGCATCGATTTATAGCGATTGAGTAATTCAATGGCCATAGTGATATCATCATTTAATTTACTGGCCATAGCATAATACTTTATGATCTCTAACGGAGCATTTATCTCCTGATAACTTCCATATTCATAGTCAGCTGAAGCGTATGGTGCTGCTTTTCTGAAATATTCCAGTGATTCTTTTTTTCTGCCCGGAATATTTATCAGGCAAATTCCGTTTAAAAAATTAAGATTTGCATTTTCAGGTTCCGATTTCAGAAGACGCTCGAATATTTTCTGTGCTCTCTCATAATCCTCTGAAACTAATGCCATATCAGCTTCAAAGAAATCATTCTTATTAAAGTTCTGTCCCGATACAATGAAAGAACTTATAAGAAAAAAACCAACAATAATTCCCCGTATCCCCATACTCTCCTTAAATAATACTATTGTCAGTGAGATGTTATAAGCTACTGATATGAACGGTAATTTACAAAATAAGTTATAAGTTGATTAAATCTATGCTTAAGATTGATGAATTAACCTGATAAAAAAATCCACAGCCTTGTACACTGTGGATTTTAGAATTTTATCATGTTGTATTGTTTCTAAAACCGGATCCCCAGCCTGATTCCCGACGAGGAAGAAAGATAGAAGTCAAGGCCTGTACCCCCCTTATTCACAACATTGTCATCAACAACCATATCTTTATATTTATAGAACATAAAACCGGGTGAGAATTCTGCCCCTATATATACATTACCAAATAAATAATAATCGAAACCGAAAACAGCATCCAGCCCGATACCCAGATATGCGTTACCATTTGGATTTTTAGTCGTGGTGGTATTACCTCCTATTTTCACTTCTGTTTTATTTGTATAGGAATTAATGGGTAACTCGGCCCCGACATATCCGACGAATTTCTCGGTACCAAATCCTTTTTCGATACCCGGTGCAAAAGTAATATCGGCAGATGAAGATTTTGTGTAATCATTACCTGTGGCATCGCTATACAATTTATCATTACTGAAACCCACATCAATTCCCAAACGGACTGCCATATCGGAGGCCAAAAAATATCTTCCCTTAATGCCGGGCATATAAAACATTGCTCCTGCATTTGCATCGAATAGTGCAGCAGGATCGATATTGAAGTCGAGGGCATATTTCCCCTTGTTCTCCTGGGCAGATAAACTGCCTAATGTAACCACTATGAAAAAGAATGAACCTAGGATTTTTTTCATGATTGTTATTTTTAGGTATGCCTACTCGTTGGTTTTTCGGCCACTACCCCCTACTCTTTTAAGGATTTTCGGGTTGTTCCAGAACTGATAAAGGCAATTTAATAATAAATGCAGTAAAGGTCTGTATTTTAGGCCATTCTTTATAAACAAATAATCAGGAGAAAGTAATCGGCTCCAAAGCAACACTCACTTTCTTTATGGAGTATATCCTAAGATAATCGGCAGCAATTAATTCGATATTCTTTTGAGAAGACTTTGTTCTTCCGCTGCATACATTCAATACCGATGAAGAAATCAGGCAGTTGCGACGGTTTTTCTGTTTTCAACTAAACCCCGGACGTTGCCCGGGGCT
>CAYUAV010000469.1:0-3724 GCA_964442665.1 uncultured Bacteroidales bacterium | reverse complement strand
ATCGTACCGGTGAAGATTACGCATGGTACTAATCCATATATCTCCGTCGGGTCCGGCTTCCAGTGTCAGAATCTTATTATCTTCATACGATGTACCCGGTAAATAATGCTTATATGCCCATGTCTTCTTGTCAAAAACTAAAAAACCATCGTATGTGCCTGCTATCAGGTGTCCGTTTTTATCTTCAATAGCATCGGTAAATGCATTGATTTCACTGTAGGCATTTTCCTTTTCAGATACGGTATAAATAGGAAATTTACTGCTGTAAGGCGAGTATTTTGATATTCCTCTTCCAAACGAATCCAGGAAGATAGTACCGGTTTTATCGACAAGCAGGGAAGCATTTTCGTTTGAGAGAATCGACTCAGGATCGCCCGGGTTATGCAGAAAAATAACAGATCCTTTTTCCTGTGGGTTAAATTCAATCAATCCTGCTCCCATCGTTGCAATAATAATATTGTCATTCAAATCCTGTGCTATCTGCATAATCCTTGCCTTTTTGGCAACCAGTTTATACGGACAGCAGTGAAATATTTCGAAACCGTTCTGATTGCTTTTATAACAAGCAATATAACCATTATTATCGCCCAGCCAGATTTTACCTTCCGGGTCTTTAAACAGGCAGGATATTTTATCGGAGGGAATGGAAAAAGGATCGGAAGCCTCATATCTGTAAGTTGAAATTGATTCATCGCGAAGATTCATGCGGCTGAGCCCTCCATCTTCTGTGGCTATCCAAAGCAAATTGTCCTTATCGATCAGCAGGTCGTTAATAAAATTTGAATTCAATGCATTTTCTTTGGTTTCATCAGATACGATGTATGTAAATTCTCCTGTAACAGGATTATACTTATTTAATCCTCCACCCTGGGTAGCAAACCACATAAATCCGGCACGATCTTCAACAATTGCCGACACCTCTCCGGCACTGATACTGCCAGGTCCCTCATTGCTTGGAATATGTGTAAAAGTGCCTGTTTCCGGATCAAAAACATCGATACCCCAGGTGCCGCACCAGATTTTATCCTTACTGTCTTCAAACAAGCTGAAAATAACATCGATAAAAGAGAGTAGGACGCATTATTATCTGCATAGTATACATCGAAATTGTGCCCATTGTAACGGTTCAGTCCATGATATGTACCTGCCCAGATATATCCGCGGGAGTCCTGAATCATACTCAGGATGTGGCCTTGGGATAATCCTTCTTTCGCTGTCAGTTGATGGAACCTGACAGGCTTATTCTGCGCAGAAAGTGAGAATATCCAGATAACTGTGATTAAAAAGGTCAGTGTTTGTTTCATGGCCTGTATTAAATATACAAAATTCCTGGCAGGAGACTATTAAAAATCTGCGACTATGTTAAAGTTTTTCCAAAATGTTAAAACAGCTGGAAGTACATTCCCAACATGCCGATGTCATTTAGCGAACGGAATGTTTAATTAAATTTGTTTTTGGTATGGGGGAAATGGAATATCAATGATCATTCAGAAAAAACCAGGAATGGAATTTCAGATTAATTATAGAAGAACAGAATAATTTAGAATCCCATTTCATCACCTCCAAAATCATTAACGCCTTCGTCAGGACGTCCGTTTTTTCCCATTCGTTTCTTCTGGTTCAGGCGATAAACAAAAGTAAGTGTGTAATTAGGTTTGGACCAGCGGAACTCATTCACGGAATACAGATCGGGCCGATCGAGAATAAACCGGAATTTTCGACTATTTAATACATCGTGTATGTTGAAGGTAAGCGTTGCATCTCCTTTAAGAAGATCTTTACTTATACCCAGGTTCATCATATAGAATGCTTTTCGAAGTCCCTGGGTTGTTTCCTGTGGAGCCCGGTAGAAGAAAATTGTCTGAATATCAATATTCTTTGGGAGGCGTAACCGGGCATTAAGACGTGTGTTCCATGAATAATCGTCGCTGTGAAGATGTTCTCCTTCAAAATAGCCGTCAGTTATTGACCGGAAAAAGTCGAAATTGGCTGAGAAAGTTAACCACTTCTGAACACGTAGCGTTAGATTACTTTCGAAACCATACGATTGTCTTTCGGCTAGATTAAAAGGCATAATCAGGGTTATACCTGTTGTATCGTTTACAATACTGACACGTTCCATTACATCGGTTGAATACCGGTAATAAAGTCCTGAGTAAAAATTAAAAGCTGTCAGATTTGCGAGGTAGCCTGCTTCGAAGGAGTGCGTATATTCCGGATTAAGATTGGGATTTCCGGTACGGATATTCCGTGAATCGCTATAGGTATGGAATGGATTCAGGAACCAGAAGCGCGGTCGTTGGATTCTTCTGCTATAGCTTAGTTGTGCGGAATGTATTTTACTAAACTGGAAACTGGTATGTAATGTCGGGAAGAAATCGATGTATGTCCTTTCATTTTTCTCATTCGTTTCATGAAGATATGTGCGTACATCGGAGAGCTCTGTTCTTAATCCAAACTGAAGACCAATCCTGCTAAAATTATTACCTCCCTGAACATAAAGGGCATGAATGTTTTCGATATACTTAAAATTATTGGAATATTCTGCCAGCCGGTTCCAGCTGCCGACAGAGTCTTGTTCTTCGACGTAGTAAGGATTTGTAATATTCCTGAATTCACTGCGGTATCCGGATTCAAATTTACCCTCGTTACCAAAAGGATAAACATAATCGGCTTGCAGCAACAAATTTTTTTCACTCTCATTATTATATGATCGCTGTAAAATTGTATTTCCGATATTCTCGCTGGAAGGAGCTAATTGTTCTTCAATTGATGATTTTTCGGTTTCACTGTTATCCATGTACTGCGATATAAATGTGAGTTTATGATCTTCTTTTTCAAATTTCTTTTCGTAGTTCAACGATACTTCAATGTCTTTTTCATCTTCATTTTGTTTATCAAGCCGGGTGGAGTTGGCAATGAGAATAGACGGATCGGAAAAGGTATAGTCATTGTATAATAGGTGTGTTGTAGATAGTTGATTATCGATATCGTAAAGGAATGCCCCTGTAATGGTATTTTTAGAATTGATATAATAATCGACGCCCCCCCTTATGCGGTTTGAAAGTCCGGTTCGCAACCGGTCTCTTTTCAGGCGCGTAATGTAACTCGTGTCAGACAATGTAAACTCCTGGTAAGAACTTCCTGAACCCGGACGTTCATTATACCGGATATTGTAATTAAGGAAATAGTTGATTTTTTCTCTCCGGAAATTAACATTTGTACCGAAGGAATATTCCTGCGGATATCCGACAGTACCTTCGAAAGTACCATTCACGCCTTTGTTGGCATCTTTTCGTAAAACAATGTTAATTATCCCGGCCATGCCTTCGGCCTCATAACGGGCGCTGGGATTTGTGATCACCTCAACCCGTTCTATCATCGAACCCTGCAAAGACTCCAGTGCATTTGTATTGCTTGTATTTACCAGGCCAGAAGGTTTTCCGTCGATCAGGATCTGAATATTTTCACTGCCCCTTAACGTGATATTGCCATCCATATCCACGGCCACGGAGGGTATGTTATCAAGTATATCGAGGGCAGTTTTACCAGTATTGCTTAAATCCTTTCCGACATTGAAAACTTTTTTATCGAGATTAATGACCATTTCACTCCGTTCACCGACAACAGTCACTTCATCCAGCGAAGTAGCCTCCGGGAGTAATTCAATTGTACCCAGATCGATAGTTCTGTTATGGGGAGTTATTGTAATGTTATTGATAAC
>CAYUAV010000468.1:0-3727 GCA_964442665.1 uncultured Bacteroidales bacterium | reverse complement strand
CAGGGTAGCCCTCATATTTTTCTTGATAATCTCTCCTTATTTCCTCTCTATACTTTATTAAAGAGTATTGTAAAAACACTTACCCCAAAAACGAATATTATAATTATACTTACTGCCCAAATGTAAGTGCTTCTTACATTATTAATCCTTGATTCAGAAAATTCTACAATTCTTACAAATCGATCTAAGTCGTTCTTTGAATCATCACTTGATTTAGTTCGTCGTTGATTGGGCATTTTTACTATTTATAAATTGAGTAAATTACTGCACAAATAACTATGAATCAAAATTATAAAAATAACCTAATACAGTGAAAAAGTTATCCCCCCAAATGACGCAAGCGTCGCGCTTGTGCCTTCGTAAGATATATTAACCATTTCACACCTGCCACCACCACCGCTCAGCGAAGTCTGCTTACTGCAGTCAGGTCTCTAGACTTCGTCATTCATAAATGGTGGTTTTTAAACTACTTAACAAACTTTTCAAAACAGGCTTCGACTTCTTGCCCGGTACAGTGAGCGCCTAAATTGAATGCAATATCTTTTATTAAAATAATGAAAAACAGGAATAAGGAGTATATAATTACTGATATCTGTTGTTATCAAAATTATTAAGGATATTGGTCACTAACTTGTTGCCCCTAGATACTACACCACAATATCTCATTTTTTCATAAGGAAGCTCCTTTGTTACAAATTTTTATTTTGGAGGAAAGTCACGATAAAAATTTTCACGTGTGCCAAATTTAACGAAATAAACAGTGCCTTCTTCAACAGCGACGCCGAATCTGTAAGGAGGTGTTTTTATTTTATAATAAGCTTTTGTAGATGTAAGACGCTCCAGATGTGGAATCTCTTTTAAAGTTTTGGCAGTTTCTACAGAGATGATTACTTTTTTAATTAAGACTTTGGTTTTTTTGTCTTTTATTTTCTTTATATCACGCAGGAATGAATTTTTAAATACTGTATTCATTTCAGTACGTTGAAAATATCATCGCGTGAAACATTGGGTGTTTTCATTCCTTCTTCGATACCGGTTATCATGGAAATATTTTCAGCTTCTTCAGCGGTATAGATTCCCTTTACTCCTTTAAATAAACCCAATGCCTTTTTTATCTCGGCAGCTTGCGATTTATTCGTTATTTTAATAATTAATGTTTCCATATTGCAAATATACGATAATTATCCCGGATAAGTTTTTCAATTTCTAATCAGCAATTTCCCCCGCTAGGCGAAGTCTTCTGACTTCGTCGTCCATAAATGGTGGTTTTTAAACTACTTAACAAACTTTCCAAAACAGGCTTCGACTACGCTCAGCCTGACCGTCACAGTGAGCGCCTGTCTGCCGACAAGGCAGGAAGACATACTGAAGGTCAGACTGAATTATACATAAAGAGAAAAGGGCATTCTGAGTTTTAATCCGATAATTGTGAAATGGCTTCTTCCAGGATCGTATCAATGCCGTTGGCTGCATCCTCTTCGGAAATGGTTACTTCAACATCGGGAATTATGCCGACACCTTCATAGCAATAGCCACCGGCATCGGTTGAATACGAGGTTGTAACACGATATGCCCAGCCATTGGGAAGTTCAAAATACGAACCTCCTCCTGTTCCTCCGCCGGTGTTTCCACCCATCAATATTACCTGGGGAAAGAGTTTCATCATATCGATAAAAGCTTCTGCGGCACTATAGGTTGCCCGGTTCATTAACAGGGCAACCGGTTTGGTATAAATGAACGCACCTTTGGGCTCAATGTATCGTTCTTTCGAAATAAAATCATCGTGTTCTTCACCGTTCCTCCAGTATATATAGGAAAAAATTTGTTTTCTGTCGGCGAACCTTGACGCAACGATCTTGCCCATAAAATCGGCACCTCCATGATTTGACCTTACATCAATAACCAACCCTTCTTTATCCCGGAAATCGTAGAGGATATCATCGATTTTTTCAAAGGTCCCGTTTTCATAGGGATTGAAAAAATTCACATCACCCTCAAAATCAATTATTCTGATATAGCCTAATTGGGCGTTGCGAATATCACCATAGTAAAATGGATACAAGGTTTTAACGTTTGATAAATAGCTGGCTGCATGCTCGTATGAATTTTCGGGGTATCCCTGTTGGCGATCAAAACTGTAGGCGCCACCGAAGTCAGGGTAAATGCAAACGTGAGAATCTTCAAATTCCAGTGTCATATTGAATAGTAAATTCAGCAATTGCTGTGGAGTTGTATTCTGATTTACCTGTGGCCGGTAAACCATATACAATGAATCCCAGTCGATTTTTTTTATGGAAAACAAAGCATAATGCCTGTCGAAGGTATTCCAGAACAGATCAAAGTTGGATTCGGGCGTATTGCCAGGATCTTTTTCAATAAAGATTTTTTCACATCCTGATACTATTAAAATAAGCAATATGTATTTTATCAGACGCATCATACTTTACCATTTTACTGTCAGACCAATCAGCCAACTATGCATGGCATTTTTTACCGGTTCTGGCTTTGGGTATTGGTAGTACTGAAACATATAGACCATTGAAAGGCCGAGATGCTTGCTTAAACTCAAGTAATACCTTGTACTGAATTCGAAGTTTACAAATTTGTTCAGGGTCAGAAAATCGCCGCTTTTCAGTAAGGCTCCCACGCTCAATTTATCTTCATCATATTGTAATATTTTTTCCGGGAAATGCTGCGGTGCATATACCCTCCACATAACATAAGAAAGTAACGGATACGAAATGTCTGCCTGTATATGAGATTTTTCGTTAATAGCTTTCCTTGCATGACAGGCAACTTTAAGTTCTGAAAACATATCGAGAGACCATTGTGAATTATCGTAAATAAAAACCTGGTTCTTGTACAAAATGAAATTATCCCATATTCCGCCTAACTGAATATCCCAACCTCTGTATGATTGAATATACCGTAAATAGTGAAAGCCAAGATTTATATTCAGAAAATCGAAGTAATTGGAATAGAATCCGTCTTTATTACTGGTTATAGAAGAAGTAACTTTTGTTTGGGTATAATTTAAATATATCCGGTAATCCCTTTTTGTTTTATGATTGAGATATTCAATATCAAGAGGAGCACCCGTTCCTTTGTAAATCAGGGGCGAATATACCTTATCGCGGGTATAGTATCTGTGAATGCCGGTACTTATGCTGATTCGATGTACTGCTTGATGACTATTTAGTGTATCCCGACAGTATAGAAGTGCCGGAGAAGTACCCAGAAACAATAGTATAAGACCTACTTTATTCATCCGGTTTATTGATGCATCAACTTAAATTACCTTAATGACAAAACAGGAGGTAGATATGGGAATATCAAAAATCAGGCCTTGTTTGTCAATCTGATCGCAAGATATCAATATTCAGGCAGATACAGTTGCTGAAAACGAGTTTATATGTCGTTGATATGTGCTTATCTTTGGGATAACTGGGTGTTTTTTATTGAAGACCTAGGTACGAACTTGTCAATAATTGTTCGCCCGGATTACAAATCCGAGCTAGCAGGGGATTTGAAGTATAAGTTTTAAGATTTTTGCTATGTGCCGGCGGTGGGTTAAAAAGATACGCATGTCTTTCCCAAAAGATACGCATGTTTTCCCTAAAAGATGCTTATGTTTTTCCCAAAAGATGCGCATGTTTCATTCATAAGGCAGTTTCGGAAATGTAGGAGATGTAATATTTCGTTCTGTTAATTTCGTGCGGAATTCACT
>CAYUAV010000467.1:0-3733 GCA_964442665.1 uncultured Bacteroidales bacterium | reverse complement strand
CTTCATGATGGTGTGCCTCCACAACAATACCTAAGGATCGCATAACATTAACCATTTCCCCCCTTAAATCGTGATAGGTATCAGTAGGACTAACAGGGAAATACCCGCCTTTATAACTCGGTTTGTATCCTAAATTGGGTTCTTCAATACGATTTGTATTCCAGGCACCCTCAACAGAATCGATCTGATAAAATCCTAAATTCTGTGATTGCTGGTAACGAATTTCATCGAAAATGAAAAACTCTGGCTCCGGTCCAACATAAGCAGTATCTCCAATCCCTGTTTTCTTTAAATAATCAACACCCTTTTGAGCAACATGGCGGGGATCCTTTTCATATTTTTCTTTCGTGACCGGGTCAACAATATTAGCCAGCACGCTAACCGTCGGTTTTTCAAAAAACGGATCAATAACAGCTGAGTCAGCATCAGGAATAGCCAGCATATCGGACATTTCTATACCCTGCCATCCTCTGATTGATGATCCATCAAATCCCAAACCTTCTGTAAAAATACTGTCATCTAAAGCATCTATCGGATAGGAACAGTGTTGCCATGTGCCTAAAAGATCGACAAATTTCAGGTCCATCATTTCGGCACCATGTTTTTTGGCAAAATCAAAAAATTCTTTCGGACTCATTTTACAAAATTTTAAAAGTTATACAATATCATCGGATAATTATTTATTTCACGAACCAGTTATTAAATCTATACCTATATTCGAATGTATATGTATTTTTTAAGTACATGAGAATGAAAAAATATATAATTTTTTATGTATACCCTATATATTAGTGAGTTCATCACAAAAATATTAAAAAAAATCAAATTAACACTATAAAAGTTATAATTTTTTAATTTTTTAAGCTTTTTATGTCAAAAATGTTACTATTTTCGCCGAAATATTTTTAAAACATACATAATCATATTATTTTATTCACATTATGAAAGCAAAGCTTGAATACATATGGCTGGATGGATATAAGCCCACCCAGACTATGAGAAGTAAAACATTAGTAGTCTCGGATTTCGATGGTACACTGAAAGCATGTCCCATGTGGTCTTTCGATGGTTCATCGACAGCACAAGCCTCCGGCAATGATTCGGATTGTCTTCTGAAACCTGTTTTTTTATGTAAGGATCCCGCCAGAAAAGACGGCTTTCTTGTTATGACTGAAGTTCTTAATGCCGACGGCACACCGCATACAACAAATGGCAGAGCCACCATTGATGATGATGATGATGATTTCTGGTTTGGATTCGAGCAGGAATATGTGCTATGGGACCTCGACCACCATACGCCCCTTGGATTTCCTGCTCCAGGATACTTTCCTCCGCCACAGGGCCCATTTTATTGTTCGGTGGGAGCTGAATATAATGTTGGTAGAAACCTGGTTGAAGAACACCTTGAAAACTGTATTAATGCCGGACTTAATATTGAAGGTATCAATGCCGAGGTTATGAAGGGACAATGGGAATACCAGATTTTTGCAAAAGGTGCGAAAGCTGCCGGCGATCAGGTTTGGATCGCCCGTTATATTGCCGAGAGGGTAGGCGAGAAATATGGTGTTCGTATCAATCTTCATCCTAAACCTGTAGATGGTGACTGGAATGGATCGGGGATGCACGCTAATTTTTCAAACAGCAATATGCGGAATTCTGGCACCAAAGATGTTTTTGTAAAAATTTGTGAGGAATTCGGAAAACATATCCCCGAACACATTGCAGTATATGGTGCGGATAATGATAAACGACTCACCGGAAGACATGAAACCCAGTCGATCGATAAATTCAGCTACGGTGTTTCTGACCGGGGCGCTTCTATCCGAATTCCCGTAAGTACTGTCGAAAAAGGATGGAGAGGACGTCTTGAGGACAGAAGACCTGCCTCAAATGCCGATCCGTATAAAGTTGCAGCCATAATAATTAAAACTATCAAAGCTGCACTTAGAAAATAAGGAACAGATTCTTATAATAAAACCGCAAAAGTCGTTGCATCTAACACTCTTTTGCGGTTATTATTATTAGTCTGTAAAACAATTATCTGCTGAACAATAATTCACGGTATTTTGGCAACGGCCAAATTTCGTTATCAACAATCTCTTCCAACTTATCGATATGGTAACGGATTTCGTCGATGAAAGGGAAAACAGATACGGCATATTGCATGGCCTTTTCACGAGCCCCGTTTATCACATTTGCCACTTTCCGTGCCTCAGTCATTTCATACACTTTTGCTTTAATCGCGGTTACATGTTCTGAAATCTCACGGATAATCTCCAGACGGCCGCTTGAAATAGTTTTATATTCAGTCTCACCAAAAATTTCCTTCAATCCATTTACATTATCCAACAACCGGGTTTGGTAATTTATTGCAGTTGGTATTATCTGGCCCAGAGCAATATCGCCGATTACACGCGATTCTATCTGGATCTTTTTGGTATAGTTATTATAGCGTACATCCGTTCTCCCTTCGAGCTCTTTTTCATTAAGTACCTTCAAGATTTTGAAGAGCTTTTTCGATTTAGCTGTGAGATAGGCATCGAGTGCCTCAATTACATTGGTAACGTTAGTTAATCCGCGTTTCTTAGCTTCTTTTTGCCAATCATCGCTATAGCTGTTTCCTTCGAAGCGAACTTTTTTTGAATCAATAATATACTTACGAATGATCTGGAAAATCGCCTCATCTTTTTTAACTCCGTTTTCAATGAGCGCATCCACATCTTTTTTGAACTGAACCAATTGCAGAGCCACAGCACTATTTAATACCGTCATTGCCGGAGCACTGTTAGCCGATGCTCCCACAGCCCGGAATTCGAAACGATTACCCGTAAATGCAAAAGGTGAGGTACGATTACGATCGGTATTATCAAGCAAAATCTCCGGAATCTTCCCTACATCCAGCTTAAGCTCTGTTTTTTCATCAGGAGTCATTTTCTTACTGGTCACTCGAACTTCAAGTTCATCAAGCATCTCAGAGATTTTATTACCAACAAAAACAGACATGATAAGTGGCGGAGCTTCATTAGCTCCCATACGTAAAGAATTACTGGCCGAAACTATACTGGCCTGCAATAAATCCTGATGAGAATAAACCGCTTTCAGCGTACAAACCAAAAAGCTAAGAAATTGCATGTTTGATTTGGGTTTGTGCCCTGGCGACAGCAGATTAACTCCTGTATTAGTCATCAGCGACCAGTTGTTATGTTTCCCCGAACCGTTTATTCCTTTAAAGGGTTTTTCGTGGAATAATACAACAAAATGATGATGGCGGGCAACTTTTTTCATAATATCCATCAATAGTACATTATGGTCAATGGCCAGGTTACATTCCTCGAACAATGGAGCAACTTCGTACTGATTCGGTGCCACTTCATTATGTTTTGTATGTAATGGTATTCCCAGTTTATAGGCCTCTATCTCAAATTCGCGTTTGAAGCCTTCAACTCTTTCGGGAATGGATGAAAAGTAATGATCCTCAAGCTGCTGATCTTTTTCTGAAGAATGTCCCACAAGTGTTCTGTCGGTCATAATCAAATCAGGTCGTGCATAGTACAGCGCTTCGTCAACCAGAAAATATTCCTGTTCCAATCCCAGGGTTGCAAATACTTTGTTTACATTTTTATCGAAATATTCGCATACTGCAACCGCAGCACTGTCAATGGCAGATAACGCTTTTAACAAAGGTGTTTTATGATCCAGTGCCTCACCGGTATAGGAAACAAATATGGTTGGA
>CAYUAV010000466.1:0-3746 GCA_964442665.1 uncultured Bacteroidales bacterium | reverse complement strand
TTCTGAAAGAAAGAGTACACAAAAAAGAGCGATGAAAATTATAAAACAAATTAAAGAATAACGCAGCATAACACGCGGTTCAATCAGACTGAGGCTGAATCGATTTACGGATAACATACGAAAATTACATAGTATAAAAATAACGAAAATGCAAACAAAAAGATTTCTGAGGGATATGATCTTTATGATTGCCATAACATTTATTACTGCTGTTATTGTTACTCTATTATGGAATTTATTAATTGATAAAATTGGCCCGGTTGTTGACTGGCGGACAACCATAATTCTATCGATAATCATTGGTGTCATAGTTCCAATTGCCAGAAAGAAGGATAAGTAGAATATTATGCATGGCCTCCCGAATAAAACATACCGGCAATTGTAGATTGCCATACTTTTTGATATTGCCGGGTTAGAACGGTTAGGGTTGCTCTCATCGTCGAAGTTGAGGACATTCAGAAACAGGCACGGAATGCCAAAGTTTAATTTTGAAGGGCATTATACAGTTATTCCGGGCTAACAGGAAACTAACTATGAACTCTGAAAATATTGCCATCAGGACAAATGATCTGACCAAAAAATTTGGGGACAGGATTGCCGTAAACCATGTGAATATCGAAATTAAACAAGGTGAGATTTTTTCGTTACTTGGTAAAAATGGTGCCGGAAAGACTACGACTATTAAAATGCTGTGTTGTTTATTAAAGCCCACTTCGGGAAATGCCCGGGTAATGAATGTTGGGATTGACGAAAATCCGCTGAAAATAAAAGCAAATATTGGCGTTTCGCCTCAGGATACAGCTATTGCAGGACATCTGACAACGAGGGAAAACCTCCTGTTAATGGGAGGTGTCTCCGGTTTGAATAAAGAGAAATCGAAAAGAAGAGCAAAAGACCTGATGGATCTGCTGGAGCTTGAGGACAGAAAAGACCAGACAAGAAGACTTTCAGGAGGGATGCAGCGCAGACTGAGTATTGCTATGGCATTAATGTCCGATCCGTTGATCCTGTTCCTCGATGAACCGACATTAGGACTTGATCCGCACGCACGCAAATCTGTCTGGAACTACATAGAAAAACTAAAAGGTGAAAAGACCATATTTCTCACGACTCACTATCTGGAAGAAGCTGATTCTCTGGCCGATCATATTGCGATTATAGAAAAAGGTTCTATAATTGAAAAGGGTACATCCTATGAATTAAAAAAGAGGTATAAAAGTATACAGACCCTGAAAATTACTGCTGAGAATATTTCGTCTGAAACCATAAAAGGATTGAAAAAACAGGGAATGGAGGTAAATAGTACCTTATACGGAATAGAGATCAGGGCGAAAGAATTGGATTTTTATACCATCATTGATTTATTACACTCAAAAAAAATTAAAATCCAGGGAATACAAATGCAGGAACCTACTTTAGATGATGTATTTCTTCAGTTGACAGGTAAAGAGGTAAACATATGAAATTTTACAGTTTAGCCGGCAGAAATATAAAAGAAGTATATCGCGATCCGGTCTCAATGCTTTTGGGATTGGCCATGCCGGTAGCATTATTGGTTCTTTTTTCGTCTATATATAAAAAATCACAGATGGAAATGTTTTCTCCTTTCATGCTGACACCCGGAATTATTATTTTCAGCTATGCCTTTTTAATGATGTTTTCCGCCATATTACTGGCTAAGGATAAACAAATTGCTTTCCTGACAAGATTATTTACAACACCTTTGAAATCTTCCGATTTTATACTTGCGTATATGTTGCCTTTTATCCCTATTGCGCTTTTTCAAACGGGAATTTGTTTTATCGCAGGTATAATACTTGGTGCCGTGTTTACGAATATTTTTACTTCCCTGATAATTTTTCTGCTTATTGCTTCAGTATGTGTCAGCTTAGGATTGGTAATGGGATCTGTTCTCACGGTAAATCAGGTTTCGGGCGTGGGCTCTCTGATTATTACCGCTATTAGTTTGTTTTCCGGTGCATGGACTCCGTTAAAAATGATAGGGGGCATATTCGAGAATATTGGCTATGCACTTCCGTTTGCCCATGCTGTTGACGCCACCAGGTCTTTATTGGCAGGTTCCTCATTTACTGACATCATGCGTAATTTTTATGTAATACTGATCTATGCAGTAATATTCTGTAGTCTGTCCATCTTAACTTTTAAATGGACAATGAAAAGAGGATAAGAAATAAAAACGGGCTGTAACAAAAAGTATTAAACTCATGTCCCGTTTTTTCAATTGGGACGTGTCCAAAACCTGCAACCCGGTCAATTCTTAAATTTTTTAGAAGAATAATGTGACAGAGCTAAATCGGATATTTACTGTTCAATAAACCCGATCAGATCCTGCAATGAAATATTAAATCCTTTGGCGGGCAAGTACTCAATCTAACTATCAAAGTCTTATATTTTCTTATCACATAACAGGTTATTTTCATACATTTATATACCGTTTGGCTTTGTGCCTGTTACGTTAAAATGCCTATATGTGCCATGAATCCTGGTAGCAATATACCGGCCCTTCTTATTATCGATGATAATTTTTCGTCGCGTATGCTGGTTACCGAAGTACTGGACGATACCGGAGTGCACATTGTCGAAACGGAATATGGCAGTGAAGCATTGGAATTATTCACATGTCACTCCGGTGACATATTCCTGGTACTCCTGGATCTGTGTCTGCCCGACTATGACGGATTTGACCTGCTGACAAAATTAAGGGAACTCGATCCAAAAGTGCCGGTTGTAGCTTTCACGGCCATGACAGCAGGCCTTGTAGAAACACGCTGCCGGGAATCGGGCTTCGATGATATTGTATACAAGCCGTTTGATTTAATGCAATTCAAAGAGAAGGTACTATCTTATCTCAATAAATAGTTTTTATAGATTACATCTTAGATACTTACTAATACAGAGAGTATTTGGTATTACTCCGGTTGCGGTAAATACAGAATTTCTTATCTTGTATCGTGAAATAATTTACGAGGTAATCGAGCAGTAAAAGCTTCAACCTGATTTAGCCATAATGATTTTATAATGAAGAATCAGATAAAATATACCCATACCAATATAATTGCCAGGGACTGGAAAAAGCTTGCTCAATTCTATATTGATGTATTTGATTGTGAACCTGTTTATCCCGAAAGAGATTTATCCGGTGACTGGCTTGAAAAACTGACAAAAATTCCTGATGTTAAAATCAGGGGTATACATTTAAGGTTGCCGGGTTACCCTAATGGGCCAACACTTGAGATTTTCGGGTACAATACTATATCAAAGCAAGAAAATAAACCTTTGATCAGTGATAAAGGATTAGGCCATATCGCATTTCATGTAACAGGTGTCGATGCAATACTGAAAAAATTGATCGCTCACGGTGGAGAGTCTTACGGTGAAATAGTGGAAAAAGAGTTCGAAGGGCTTGGAACGATAAGAGTTGTTTATGCAAAAGATCCGGAGGGTAATATTATCGAAATTCAAAATTGGAACAGTACCAAAAACAAAAAGTAATTCTACATAAAGTATCCCAAAAAATTCCCATCTGGAAACCGGTAAATATTTATTATATAAGGCAAAAACCGGGGACTCAGTGCATTTTTTCAGATATCTGACCGATGAAGAAACGATAGGGTACACAAGCTTTAATATCAGGCAGATCAGGAACTTTGAATCGGGATTTCAACAGAAGGGATTTAGAACCTGTTTAAATTTTTAATGCTAAAATCGAATGTTGGATAAATCCT
>CAYUAV010000465.1:0-3757 GCA_964442665.1 uncultured Bacteroidales bacterium | reverse complement strand
TCTTCCTGAGATAGACAGATAAATGAGTAATCTGTTCTTCAATGTTTTTCCTGCTGATTGGAAAATCTTTGAAGAAGACATACTCAAAATTCAGCTGTGTTATCTGCGAGAAATCACTCATAGTGTTTTCTGAAAGTTTCAGATTATTCAGATGCGGGTTGCAAAACTTAGGTTAGCTGTATGTTATTTATTTAGTTGTTCATCCAGCATTTTCATAAAAACATTGGCGCTTCTCACAGTCATCATGTTAAGAGGCAATTCTACATTGAATTCATTTTCCAATGCTGCAAATAATTCAACAACTTGTATGGAATCAAGTGCTAATTGTGATTTCAAGTCTGCGTTAGGATCGATATGATCCAACTCCCGACCTGTAATTTTTTTTAAAACCCTTAAGACACGGGTTTTTGTTTCATTATCCATAATGCAACTAACTTTAAATTTAACTTATTTCAATTAGTGCTTTTGGGTGGCCAGGTAGTAGGTTGTTTTTAACAGGATAATAAAACAAATATAGCCATTCTGAAACAGAATGTGTAACCTTTAGGTATAAATATTATAAAATTTATATGTTCACAACGTTATTCCATTCTCATTGTCAGCCAATACGTGTGTTGAAATAAAACAATATATAAATGAGAATCACGATATAGAGTTTTTACGGAACGTATTTACGGTACTCCTGTATTTTTCAAGGATTATAATCAACACGATAATTCCCAGAGCAAAAAGATATAAATTTCTTTCAACCATTAAACTTACAAGAGTGCCTGAAGCAACCAGGATTCCTGTAAGCCATAATACGATTTTATTTACTATGATCTGCCAGTCATGTTGTGGTGAGTTCTTGAAAAATGCCACTGGTAATAGAAGCGGATTTGCCCATAATATATCGGTATTGTAGCGAAAGATATTGTGATCGGAAAATATCCAGAGGTAACAGAGCAAAACTGAGACTAATCCTGTAAGCAGCAATATCAGGTTTCCGATCCGGCGAAACAGAGGTTTGAAATAGGAATCGATAAGCATGGAAAGCAACAGCAGAATAAAAACGGGCCAAAGAATGAGAGAAGGAGTTAGTTTTGGTTTTTCAGGTTCGGGATAATTTTGAAAATGGACAATATCATGACGTGCCAGTTTATACCGGCTGGTAACAGTCTCTACCTGAAAATTTTTTGTAAACAAATGCAGGTAATCCGGCAAAAAAGCAGGTTGGTAAAGCCGGGCCACTTTATCAGCCGGGGTACCCATTAAAAGGTCAACGCCCATATGCACCCAGGGACGGTTTTTCAGATAAGGTGAGATCAAACGCCGGAATGACCTGACCGGTAATACTTCGGGTTTCAGCACAAGTGAATCGGAAATGCACGTGTTGTAAAGTCCGATAATGCGTGTAGCACAATTATCGTAAAGGAAATCGTAACGATAATCCCTGTTTTCGGGGAGCAGATTATTTTTCAGAAAGGCTGTTATCTGGCTCTTATCACTATTCGTAAGATTTAACGGTGTTTCCGTAAGGGACCGGTTTTCCAGTATCAGGCTTTGTTTCACATATTCGAAGGGCACACACGATAATGAATATATCAGGTTACCCTGTAGGAACCTGAAGTAGAATCCGGGCTGATCGAAATTAAATGTCCCGTAATTATACACATCATCGGTAAGGTTTCCGCCATCGTATATCCTGATGGCGCTATGCCCGAATACGGAATACAGTTTATTGCCCGGCGAATAGGTCAATAATGAAATTTTCACAGAACGATAACCGGTATCAGGCCTGAACTGCGGGTAAGCACTAATCATGCTGACATACAGAAATAAAAGAGTTAGAACTAAAAATTCAGCACGTTTCATATACAGGCTAAATAAATGGTCTGATTGATCAGTTAACGGAATCCATAAGCGGGATTGGAACTGCTGAAGTCCTGATCGGAAAATACAGGATTCAGAACGATGTCCTGATAGGTATATTCTTCAAATAATCCCTTATCGTCGTATACTTTTAATCCGGTAGGAATCATCCTGTTTTTATCGATATATACAATTATTTCACGGGCATAATCCGTGGGAACTTTTATTTTCATACCGGGTTTAATATCTTCGAATGAGCGCAGTTGGGGATTATTTTCGTAAATCATGAAATCGCATAGCTTTAATTTCCGGGAGATGGTTTCCAGGTTTTCACCTTCCAATACGGTATAATCGGTGTATCCGAAATCGGAATTTTCGAATCGTATTTTATAACATATAACATTGTCATATTTAACCAGTCCTTCATAATGCCAGTATGAAGCACTTTCATCGGAATATTTGTCGCACAGATACTCAAGAACTTCCAGTATATATGAAAAACCGGCCTTAAAAATGGAATGGTGACTTTCTTTACGGATCATATTTCCTAAAGGATCAAGTCTGAGTGAGGAAAAGGCAATGGAATTTCTGTTCAGTAGAGTTTTATCACCTGTTTCATCCTTATTGTAAAGCATTTCAAATCCTACATTCGGGTAATGTTGTTTTAAATAGATCCGGTAAGGATCGATATTAATCTTAAAATCCGTTTTTTTCTGTACCAGGTTATTTCCTGCTCGTTCCTTCATAAGCACCGTAAAACGTAAAGTCTTTATAGATTTATTCACTTCGAATGCGCAGCGTAAAATAGATACTGCCGGGTCAGGTTGTGCTCCAATGGCATCTTTATTATTAATTACAATGAAAAGGAATACTAAGACCGGGAAGCCAATGAGAAGCTTGATATTTCTTGTGTTCATTAATCTTCGGCACTTTTCTCGAGCTTTTTATTTACAAATTCCCAATTAACGATGTTCCAGAATGCATCAATATATTCGGCTCTGCGGTTTTGATATTTTAAATAGTAAGCATGTTCCCATACATCGAGACAAAGTAAGGGGAATCCGTTTTTTTCGGGTGAAAGGGCATCCATGAAAGGATTATCCTGGTTTGTAGTGTTAATAACCTTCAGGGTTTCCTTTTGATTGATCAGCCAGGTCCATCCCGATCCGAAAAGGCTTTTTGCAGAAAGGCTGAATTCTTCTTTGAATTTTTCGAAAGATCCGAAATCCCTGGTAATGCTATCGGCAATTTTACCCGTCGGAGCTCCTCCTCCATTGGGTGAAAGACATTTCCAAAACATCTTATGGTTATAAAAGCCGCCTCCGTTATTTATAATGGCAGCATTATATTTTGATGCTTCATTAAAGATACTCCGGGCATTTTTAGCATCGACCCCCGCTTGTTTTAAAGCCTCATTGAATTTTGCCGTATAGGCAGCATGATGTTTCGAATAATGGATTTCCATGGTTTCCTTATCGATATAAGGTTCCAGTGCATCATAACGATATGGAAGTTCCGGCTGTATAAATTCTTTCGGTCCTTTGAACAGATTTAACTTGTTTCTGCCAAATGCAGGAATACTCATTAAACCCAGCGATCCTGCAATTCCTGTCTTAATAAATTCCCTCTTATTCATAATGAAATATTCTGCAATTCAATCCTATAACAAACTTAACATTTTTTTGTGTAAGGAAAAAGCCGATCAGGTCAGGCTTTTTATTATTTCATCGGGAGTAAGCAATTCCTGTTCACCGGTATGCATATTTTTCAGAGTGAATTTCTCCGATTTTATTTCCTCTTCGCCTGCAAGCAAAACATAAGGGATTTTCCGGCTGTTGGCATAGGAGAGTTGTTTTTTCAGTTTAACCGGGTCAGGATAGAGTTCGGCCCGGATTCCGGCTTCACG
>CAYUAV010000464.1:0-3778 GCA_964442665.1 uncultured Bacteroidales bacterium | reverse complement strand
GGCATCGTTACAGTAAAAGAGTTCCTTATTTCTTTTATTGACAAAAGTGACCTGCAGGTTTTTACGATTGTTGAGTTGAAAATAGCTTTCCAGTTCAGATAATGTCCTGGTCACACTAAACAATTGATTGTCAAGTTTTAATTGATTGGCTTCGATCAGCGAAATCTCAAGTATATCGTTTATCAGTACCATCAGGGTCTCACAATTACTAAGTATAATACCCATGAATTCTTTTCTCTCCTTCTCGTCGATTTCCTCGTTATCGATCAGACTGGCAAAACCAACAATGGCATTCATAGGTGTCCGGATTTCATGTGACATGTTTGCCAGGAATGCCGATTTCAATTTATCCGCTTCTTCAGCTCGCCTCAAAGCAGCCTGCATAACATTGGTCCGTTCCTCAACAATCTTTTCCAGATTGGTCCGGTGCTTTGAAAGTTCTTCGTTCTGAATGAAAATTTCTTCCTGTTTTTCCAGTAATAGTGAATTTAGTTCCAAAAGTTCCCTGGTACGTTCCTTAACTTTTTCCTCAAGTATCCCCTTCTGATTTTTCAGCATATTTACCCTGAACATATAAATACTATATATCAGAATAACTATTATAAGTATCGCTCCAATTTTGAATACAACAGTGTTCCACCATGGAGGGTGAATAATGATATGGAGTGTTTTGGCTTTTTCACTCCAAAGGCCATCATTATTACTTCCCATGACTTTAAATATATACCGACCGGGATCGATATTGGTGTAGGTAGCTTCGTGTTGGTTGCCAACCACGTGCCACTTCGATTCAAATCCTTCGAGTATATATTTGTACTGATTGTTTTGGGGGTTCAGATAATTCAGGGCTGCATACTGAATTATAAAATCACTCTGATTGTATGATAATTCAATCTCAGGCAAGAGGTTTATATCCTTTTCAAGCCGGAGTTGTTCAACTTCATTTTCGTTTAGATTAAATAACCTGAAGCTTGTAAGTACAATTTCGGGTTTTATAGGATTATTATGGATACTATCAGCATGAAACCATGTGAATCCTTTCGATCCGCCAAAATACAGGTTGCCGTTTTTATCAGTGTAAGTCGACCGTCGAACAAACTCATTTCCCTGAAGACCGTCGACAACAGAGTAATTCTGAACTTCTACGTTCTGCGGAAGAAAAACAGCCAATTTAAATTTAACCAAACCATCATTTGTGCTAATCCACAGATTCCCGCTGTTATCCTCATTTATTGCCTGTACAGCATTGCTGGGAAATCCCTGTTTTGTATTAAAATGCCGGAAAGAATTCGTGCTTCTGTTAAAATAATTTAACCCGCTTGATGTAGCAATCCACAGATTCTTACGGCTGTCTTCATAAATATCCAGGATATTACCGCTGCTGATGGATGTTGTGTCGTTCTCATCGTGCACATAATGTTTGAAGGTTTCATCAGAATAATTGAAAACATCCAGGGCATGATAGACCGAAATAAAGAGTTCTCCGTTCGATGTCTCGCAGATATCATTCACTGCATTATGGTATATGCTGGCGGTATTGCCAGGTTCGGACAGATAACCCGTGAATATTCCGGTACGATAATTATACCGGTTCAGTCCTCCGCCGTTTGTTCCGATCCAGAGATTACCCCTGCTGTCTTCAAGTATTGCAAAAATATTATTGCTGGTTAGTGAACCCGGTTTATTTTTATCGACCACAAAACGGGTAAAATTCTGTGTATTATAATTATACAAATTTAATCCGCCCGCCCAGGTACCTATCCATAAATTGCCATATGTATCCTTCTGCATGCAAATAATTCCGTTTGCTCCTATAGAACTTGCGATATTATCATTATGAAGAAATGTTTTAAAACGACATGTTTTCTGCTCCATACGGCACAAGCCTTCTTCTGTGCCGATCCAGAAAAAATCACCATCTTCAAGAAAATAGTTTACCACATTATTATTTAATGAATTCGGATCACCGGGTATATGTTTTATTACATGAAATTGCTTCATCATCGGACTATAATAATCTACGCCTCCCGCAAATGTTCCTATCCAGATACCACCGTCACGGCCCTCCCGAATTGAAGAAATTGTATTATCGGTCAAGCCGTTTGGATCATCCGAAGTATTCCGGTAATTAGTAATCCGGACCGATCTAATATTATTGTTGTTCAGATCCAGCAATGAAATTCCCATTCCCATGCTGTTGCCAATCCAAAGCATATTGAATCGGTCAATCAGCAGACAATTGTTTAGTAGATCGCTTATATGACTGAATTTCACATGTATCGGATCATTATTTTCAATAAGCATCAGGTCCAGACCGGCATCGGCCAGACCAACCCATATTCTGCCTTTTTTATCCTGAATCAAGCTGATTATGTGATTTCCTGAAAGTGAATTAGGTATTTTACCGGCATAGAACCTATAAAATACACCTTTTTCCCTGTCAAATAAATTCAATCCGTTCTGTGTACCAACCCAAAAATTCTGATCATGATCTTCCATACATAATTGCACCTGATCCTCACTTAGCGATAAATCATTGCCAGGAATATTACGGAAGTTGACAATACTGCTGTCAGTCTCATCAAATCGGAATATACCGGAATAAGTCGAAAACCAGTATTTTCCGCTATGATCTTTGGTGACATGTGTTACCCTGATCCTGTCGAAATAGGGAAAATGAGTAATTGTATTATTTTCAATATTAAATATGTCCAGGCCCTGCTCGGTACATATCCATAATTCATTTGCCGATTTTTCCGCGATATAGGTTACTGCTCCATGCGCCAGGGTATTAGCTTCATGCAGATCAGATTTAAAAACTTTAATGAAGTATCCGTCGTACCGGTTTAATCCGTCCCCGGTACCAAACCAGATAAATCCCATTTTATCCTGATAAATACACCTCACCCAGCTTGACGATAAACCATCCTCGGTGGTCAGATGTGAAAACTTAAGCGCAGGACATTGCGAAAAGCTGCATATTGTGCTAACCAGAAATAATAAAGAAAACAGATAGCTATGCATAATATAGTACATGTGCCGGAATAAATATATAAATTATTGAAGGATTGCGAGCAACAATTTCAATCAGGTTCTCAACATGTTAGTAACATAGTATAATGCATTTTAACGTAAGGTAAATCATATCCTTTCCAGGAGTTGTCTTAAGTCCCTGTCAGTGAATGCTTCAACCGGGTATTGACAAAAAAAATCTAACGTGAGTTATGCAACCTGTATCAGATATTGAAAAAAAGACGATATTTAGGTTTTAATACTTGCATGCTTCTTCTCAATGTCAGGCGATACTATTCATTAAACATCGGGCAGAGCGAATTATTTAGACGATGGATATCCATATTAAAGAAGTTACAACCGGTAAGGATCTCAGAACCTTCATACAATTACCTGCAAAAATTCACAAGGATCATAAAAACTGGGTGCCTCCTGTTTATATGGACGATCGTGTATTTTTCAATCCGCGAAAAAATATTTCTTTCTCCCATTGCGATTCTATATTACTTTTAGCGCATCGCGGTAAAAAAACGGTGGGCCGGATTATGGGCATTATAAATCATAAGTATAACAATCCTCATAGCCTGAAAGAAGGCCGCTTTGGATTTTTGGAAACTTATGAAGATTATACAGTAGCCGAAACACTGATTAAAGCTGTTGAAACCTGGGCCAGGCAAAACGGAATGACAATGCTGGTTGGTCCGTTGGGATTTTCCGATAAAGATCCTCAGGGCTTGTTAATAGAAGGATTTGATGAACCGGTATC
>CAYUAV010000463.1:0-3780 GCA_964442665.1 uncultured Bacteroidales bacterium | reverse complement strand
TATGTTTTTTAAAATCGCGTATCGTATTTTGCAACGGGAAATCCTCATCACTGCTTACGATCAGGTGTAAATGATTTGTCATAATAACATATGCATATATAATTAAACCCTTGTTTTGCTGACAATATTCCAGCGAATCTATCAGAATATGTTTATAAACCGGCCGTGTAAACAAATCGACCCAATCGATCACAGTCATTGTAATAAAATATATACCCCCCGGATTTCTGACTTTATATTTTTCTGACATTATTCTTACTATTTTTCATTCCTCGCGCGCATCTGTGATGCGTGCGAAATCTACCTTACACGCATTTTTAATGCGTGCGAAATCTACCTTACACGCATTTTTAATGCGAGCGGAATCTATCTTGCGCGCATCTCCTGTGCGCACCAGTATAGATACACATGTATTTTTATACTTCATGTATAGGTACCCACCGGTACTTTTTCCTGTTTGCCAGGTTTGTTAACGTATAAACTATCTTGCTACTTTCAATAACCCGTTTGATGCCGATTTGGCCGGATACATTTCATGTAACAATTCGCCTGTAAAAAAAGGAAAAATTGTATTTAGAAACAATTTAAATAACGTCAGAGCTCTATACATGAATATTCCTTGGTAACAGTAGCCTGATTTGTCAGTATCGGGAGAGGCAGGATTATATCGGGTCCGGTTGCCAGTTGAATAACTGAAGTATTTCCTCATCCGACAAGGCCCGGTTATAGATCAGCACATCATCAATTTCACCCTTCAGATACTGATAATCCTCATTCAGACTCTTTCCTATCAAAAGCGGCTGATGATTGGCATTGAATATGATATCCGGAGTATTGGTTATCAAAACTCTTCGTTCTCCCTCGAAGTATAACGTCGTTGAACTCCCTGCGAAGGTCACCGCCAGAAAGAAATACATGCCTTCAAACCAGAAATCGGCACCCATGTCGGTTCCGGATTCAAACAGGCCGGTCGTATCTTTTATCTGCCACCAGTAATAATGACTTCCGGTCACGCTGATCGCATAACCTGTACCCGATGCATCCGCTTTCGACAGAATAGCCCGCGGTATGTCTTCATCCGAATAAGGTACACGGATCCAGAAACATAATGTGCCTTCATCGCCATTGAAATCAGTTGCATTGGCAATTTCAACATAATCGTCAATGCCATCGAAACAGTATGTACCGATCGTATCGCCGAAACGATCGACAGCGGGTATACCGCCGTGAAGAATACCATGATAACTGTTACCGCCGGAATCATTTGCATTCCCGTTCATCGGGTAGTAGGCAACCAGACCGTCGGTAATAAAGTCCGGATAATCCCAATAGGTTCCGGGCCTGATTATCTTGTTCTTATCTTTCTCACAGGCTGCGGCCAGAAAGAGAACTATGACCACTAGTGAAAATTGAATGGTTTTTTTCATGGTTTAAATTTTAATAGGGATAATTTCTATGCTGAAGTCATATATTGTTTTTTAATTTTTGAGCGAAAAAACTGTTAACGGCATATTTGTAAAGTGTTTTTCAAAATTATGACCGGTATGATGTGCAGAATTCCATATTTTGAGAACACAGGTTGCCATAAACATAGTTTTGTATAGTACTATATACAATTTTTGGATCATCTATCCCTTAATTATCGTGTTAAAAAAACATTTAAATCCTGTTACATCGCGCGCCTCTGTAATGCGTACGGAATCTGTTCTGTTACATCGCGCGCCTCTGTAATGCGTACGGAATCTACCTTGCGCGCATCTGTACCTAAAATCCGAGTCCTGTCCGACTGTACCAATCAGGCAGGTATCCGGATAAATGTGGAGTTTTTACACATAACCTTTCTGAAATTGCACTACTATTGCATGCAACGGACAGCGGTTATAACATGGCTCTAAGTCAGATTACCGGCTTGCATGTACAGTTGGTCTGCCGGTAAGTAGTTACGGTACGATATTGGAGTTACCGGAACGACAGAAAAGAAACGTAACCATAAAACAATACCAGCTATGGCACTACAAAGCATAAATCCTTATACAAATATACTCATTAAGGAGTTTGAAGAGTTTACCGACAGGCAGATCGATGACTGCATCGCACAAGCAGCAGAGGCATTTGAAAGCTGGCGTAAAACCACTTTCCGGTACCGGCAGGAATTAATGCTTAAGGTGGCGGCACAGCTGCACGAAAATGTCGAAATGCCGGCACAGACCATTACTTCCGAAATGGGTAAAACCATTACCGAAGCCCGGGCTGAAGTAAAAAAATGCGCCTGGGTATGTGAGCATTATGCCAACGATGCCGAAGTCCTGCTTCAGAGGGAAGCTGTAGCTACCGACGCCCATTTTGCCTCGGTGAAATATGAACCTCTCGGGACAATCCTGGGGATTATGCCCTGGAATTATCCGTTCTGGCAGGTTTTCCGGTTTGTTGCCCCGACGCTTATGGCCGGAAACACAGTACTCCTGAAACATGCCTCCAATGTCCAGCTATGTGCCCGTGTTATTGAAAACCTGTTCGAAAAAGCGGGATTCCCTTCGGGAGTATTTCAAAACCTGGTGATGGGTTCGGCAAGGGTTGATCAGGTAATTGCAAACGATGTTATTAAAGCAGTAACACTAACGGGAAGTGAACCTGCCGGAAAAAGTGTCGCCGAAGCGGCCGGCAGGAATATTAAAAAAACGGTTTTGGAACTCGGAGGCAGCGATGCATTTATCGTCCTCGATGATGCCGATATAGCAAAAGCTGCCGAAACAGGCGTCAGGGCGCGTATGCAAAATGCCGGTCAGAGCTGTATCGCGGCGAAGCGTTTTATCATTCACCAAAAAGTTTACGAGACCTTTGTAAAACGGTATGAGGAAAAAGTAAAATCGCTTGTGGTGGGCAATCCGCTGGATGGTGCCACGCAGTTAGGACCCTTATCCGGTATCCGTCAGGCCGAAACGGTGAAAGAACAGCTTGAGCGGTCGGTAAATGCAGGTGCTGAGATACTTACCGGCGGATATCCCGAAAAAGCGATGTTCCCTCCAACGCTGGTTACCGGCGTTGTTCCGGGCATGCCGCTTTTCGATGAAGAAGTATTCGGACCTGTGGCTCCTCTGATCCGTGCAAAAGATACCGGGGAAGCAGTCGCATTGGCCAATCAGTCCGCTTTCGGACTTGGGTTAACCTTATTCACAAACGATCTCGATAAGGCTGAGGAACTGATTCCCGACCTGTATGCCGGCTCCGTTTTTGTGAATTCTATGGTAAAGTCCGATCCGCGATTGCCTTTCGGGGGCATTAAGCATTCCGGCTATGGCAGGGAATTATCCGTTCACGGGATCAGGGAATTTGTAAATGTCAAGACCGTGTATATCGATAAATTGCACGATAGCGGTACACATAAACCCGGGAATGTGGTAATAAGTATGGGCAGAACCTAGAATGCATGAGTTACTAAAACAGCTTTTACATGTGATTAGTATATAGCCTGATCCTTGTTTGATTAGGTTTTTATTCGCAAGCTCATGAGCTCGTCCCGACACATTCTGGAATCGGTCATGATTCCTGCCAGACACGAGTCGGAGGTTCAGCTCGATCCGTCCTTACGCCCGCCTAAATGACTTAGTCAGGCAGTCCTGCCTTTATCTGCTATCCTCATTTAAGGTAAAGATTATATTTTAAACCTGGATTTAATTCAATCCGTCTAAAAAAATCAGGTAATAATTCGAGCGGGATTTTCGGGTGTGGTGAATTGTGGAGAAACCCTGTTTGGGGATGTTCGTAAGTAGTAAAAACTTT
>CAYUAV010000462.1:908-3781 GCA_964442665.1 uncultured Bacteroidales bacterium | reverse complement strand
GTATTAAGCTGAACGTTATGATCTGAGAAATGACTTAAACCGAATGCGCATTCAAAAGAGGTCAGTATAGCTCTGAACACCGTTATCAATAGACCTACTATAAGCAGGAACAAAGAAATCAGGAACAGTAAAATTATTAGCAGTAATCTCTCAGTATCTAATGATTACAAATATATTCACTGAGCGGGAATAGAAATTCAATACATAAAACGTTTCGCCGGGCTTTTATTTACTGCTTATGTCACGATGCTGCCTTTACTACACAGGTTCAACTCGTTATTATATAAAACGATCAAAATAATCCGGCAGAAAAAAATTTAACTTAGCGGAATTGTTATTATAATCCGGTAATTTTAACTATCCGAATTTCATAAGGTTTTTTTTCGGATATTGATGATTAAAAAATTTTGTAAGTAAGTATCAGAATTCATTACCAGCTTATCTCTATGAATCTGAATGAAATTACTGAGATCCGGTTAAAAAATCAACAGATCGGCGTACATAACTTTGACAATCCGAAGGACCTTGTTGCCTGGATGGGGGCCATGCAGGCACAAGACCTGAATATGGTTAAATGGGCTATTGGTTTAAGGTTATCCGGTTTGACGGAAAAATCGGTCGAAATTGCGATCGATAAA
The DNA here is from genome assembly GCA_964442665.1 of uncultured Bacteroidales bacterium. Lineage (GTDB taxonomy): Bacteria > Bacteroidota > Bacteroidia > Bacteroidales > UBA10428 > UBA10428. The sequence continues at coordinate 3,143 of CAYUAV010000462.1, read as the reverse complement.
GGAGAAATTATACGCACCCATCTGTTACGGCCTACTTGGCATATCGTGCCGGCCGAAGATGTATACTGGATGCTGGAATTAACGGCTCCCCGGATTAAGTCCTCAATGCGTTCGCGACATAAACAACTGGAAATTACACCGGCTGTTTTAAAAAAAAGCAGAACTGTAATAGAACGAATTTTGTCAGCAGACAATCATGCCAGCCGTGAGGAGCTGGTAACCGGATTTGATAAAGCCGGCCTGATCAATAAGGATAACAGGGCTGCTCACTTACTAATGCTGGCCGAACTTGACGGGATGATCTGCAGCGGTATAACCAGGAATAATTTACATACCTATGCACTGCTTGAAGAAAGGGCGCCAAAAGTCAGGTACCTGAGCAGAGATGAATCGCTTGCCGAACTTGGCCGGAGGTATTTTACCAGTCATGGCCCGGCAACTGCGGATGATTTTGTCTGGTGGTCGGGCCTTGCAGTTACGGATGTAAAACGAGCGCTTGAGATGATTAAATCCGAATTTAACGCTGAAACCATCAACTCCAGAACCTATTGGTTCAGGAATCCAGGTTCCGGACTTCAGCCTGAACATGATTCCATCCATTTGTTGCCGGCTTATGATGAGCTAATTATCGGTTACAGGAACAGGAAGGCTATAATTGCTGAAGAACTTCATAAGAAAGCTATCTCCAGCAACGGCATGTTCTGGCCGGTAATTTTATTGAATAACCGGGTTGCGGGAGTATGGAAGCGGAAAATTATAAAGGATAATGTCATGATTAAAACGGAATTTTTCAACTCGTCATTAAAAGAGAACAAGAGGTTGATTGAGGAAAAAGTATCGATGTATGGAAGTTTTCTGGAGAAAAAGATAAAAATTATTTAGCCTCAACATTAATTCTGACCTGAAGCATGTATTATTTTTAAACGTCATCAGCACGGTAAATTATATACATTCATAATGAGAACACAAAAATCCCGATACTTTGAAATAGTTGCCGTACTATTTACAGCTGTGGGGAAATTCATTATTTTCGATGGATTGCAGAAACAATTCTGGTTTATCATTACGGCCAGTATTTTCTGGCTGGGGTATATTGTCTACTATCTTCTAAATGATAGAGATCAGCTGATTCATTGGGGATTTCGCAAAGAAGGCTTCAGGGAGAGTTTACGACTTATACTTCCCATAGCTGTAATAGCCGTTTTCTTATTTTTTACCTATGGTTTTCTTACTCGTCGTATCATACTTAGCTGGCATATTTTCCCATCCTTGCTGCTCTATCCTTTCTGGGGTATTGCACAACAATTTATAATTCTGGCACTTATTGCTGGAAATCTGGATGAAATGGATGCTTTCCGGTTACCAAAGTTCCTGATTATTTTGATCACTGCTTTACTTTTCTGCCTGGTGCACTTTCCCAATTACTATCTTATGGGGAGTACATTCATTCTTGCCTTGGTATATACTGCGGCTTACTTAAAACACCGGAATCTTTGGGTACTTGGTATTTTGCATGGCTGGCTTGGCAGTTTCTTTTACTTTTTTGTCCTGGGTAAAGATGCGTGGCTGAAATTTATTCACTCGATCTGATTCGAAATCGGGGATTTATAACTGCGAACCTGATTTTAATTTATTCAATACAATCCGGTCAATCGGAAAGCTCAATTCCTTTTCGCTTAATTCGTTAATTACCTTATATCGAAAGGAAATAATTTCAGTTCCCCGATTATTGAAATCAAAAGGTTTGTGAGTAATCAGGAACCTTTCCTTGTCAATGAATTTTGCACGATAGTAAATAGATATCAGTTGATGATCTTCGTGAAACTGCGATTTCTGAAAGAAATCGGTTGTATAAAAATGCTGCAATACTTCAATTTCCTGACCGAATTCTTCCAAAGCCTCACGCTTCAGACAATCAATAGTACCTTCGCCAAATCGCAGTCCTCCTCCCGGGAATTTAGTCATGCGCATACCAAAACGTTCTTCATCAGCCAATAATATTTCATCTTTATCATTGATATAAAGTCCATATACCCTGATATTGAAATGATTTGGCTGTTTCTCCTTCATGGTTCAGTTTTCAATCTTACGATCAATATATTCTATTATTCTTTCAGTTTCCTCCGGTTTAAACCACGTAATGTCCTTATCTCGGCGAAACCATGTAAGTTGGCGGCGCGCATAAGCCCGTGAATGATTTTTGATCTGTTCAATAGCTTCGTCAAGACGAAGTTT
>CAYUAV010000462.1:454-898 GCA_964442665.1 uncultured Bacteroidales bacterium | reverse complement strand
CAAATAGTTCTTTATATCCCACAGTATTTAAAGGCGTCAGGTGCCTGAACGGATACAATATTCTTGCTTCCTCAATTAGTCCTGCTTCCATCATTTTATTTACCCGATGATTTATATTCTCGTATAGCTCGTCACGTTTCATGTTTAGTCCTATTTTTACGATCGAGAATGGTCGTTCGCGGGGAGTTTTATTCAGAAATTCAGAATAGGGCTTCCCGGTCATTTGGTATACTTCAAGGGCTTTAAGCAATCGTTTCGGATTATTGATATCGACCTTTGCAAAGTATTCAGGATCAATCACTTTAAGTTTTTCCTTAAGAAATTCCAGTCCTTCGGACTTATAAAGTTTCAGCCATTTATGTCTTACTTCCTGATCAATAGCCGGTAATTCATCGATACCTTTACATACTGCATCGATATATAATCCTGAACCTCCCACCATAG
>CAYUAV010000462.1:0-444 GCA_964442665.1 uncultured Bacteroidales bacterium | reverse complement strand
ATGATATTTTTATTCCTTTTAAAATAATCGGACAGGAAGGAAAGTACCTCCTTTTCAAACATACTGGCGTTGTAATAATTATGGATGGAATGAGACCGGATAAAATGATGCGGAACGGTTTTTAGATCTGCGTCAGATGGCACCGCAGTGCCAATATACATCTCCTTATAAATCTGGCGTGAATCGGCCGAAATGATTTCGCAATTAATATGTTGTGCAAGATCAAGAGCAATCCGGGTTTTTCCTATACCGGTCGGTCCGCAGATTATAATGAGATATTCTGATGGATTCACTTGAGATTCAAAATAATTACACTTGTGTTGATTTCTTTATAATTCTTAGGTTATAAACTTTGTGACAGCTCGTGGCTTATTTTTAATCACAAAGTTTACTAAGAACCTGTTTAAATTTTTTAATGATTATTATGTCATGCAAATAAATATG
>CAYUAV010000461.1:1090-3782 GCA_964442665.1 uncultured Bacteroidales bacterium | reverse complement strand
GTGTCCGGTAACTGAATGATTGAGGAAGCTTCATTATTTTCAACATGAAGAAGCTGTGTTAAAATACTTTGCTCATCGTTATCAATAAGTTCAACGTAAAGAACCTTACTTAAAAAAGTATTTTCTTTCTCATTTGACCGGCAATAGGTTTTATAAAATATTTGCTCGCCTGCAATATAACTATTGCGTGCCACATGGAATGAAACCTCTTCCCTGTATTCCTCCTGGGCAAATACAATTCCGGCAAGCAGCGACCCGACTACAATACCAATATGAATAATGAAGTATCTGAAAGAGTATAGCTGGAATACATTATGAAACATACAGGATTTATTACTTTTTTGCTTTAATGACCATTTCATGTTCTAACTTTAATCAATTCACGATTAGTTTCTGCAAATTGCTCCGATTGGCATTGATTATATATGATATCCTGTTTCCTTCCATCTTATCCTATGTCTTTGTTTCTCTACATATCTGTATGAACTAAAACAATTTGAAACATCTGATATACAATTAAAACGGAGGTCTTATCCAGTCATCCGGACGAATCCAGGAACAGGTATCGAGCCATAGTTTGGGAAATGTCTCAAGTGATATTGAATAGGTCTGATTTTTGCTGTTAATGTACATGTAAGCATAATAGTCGTTTACATCGGCAGCATAAAATACTCCCACAACTTTTTCCTCAGGATTGCTGATACATTCTATATTACCGGTAACCTGCGGAAAAGTCGGATCAAAAAGCCGACCCTCAGCTTCAAGTTGCTGTTCGGCATCGCGGTAAAAGGTATAGGCATCGGGCGATAGTGACAACTGGCTAAGTTTAAATAGCAGCCCCTCAAAGCTTGTGCCCATCAGTTCAAAAGAATCAGGATAGATAGGTTCATAGTTCCTCATGTCGTCTGTAATGATAAACATGAGTTCGTCGTTTCTGACCTCAAAGTCGCTGAATTCATCGGCATTAACCGTATGAATAATGTTGGAATATTTACCGCTTAAAGGTCTGTGACGATAAATAGTATAATCGTTATAATTATAACGTAATGCAGAACGATGCTGTTCATACGCCTTATAGTGATACAAATAATAATTATCCGAGGGTAATATCCCGTCTGTTTCAATATATAATGAAATACCGGAAAATTCCTGTTCAAGGATATCACCGTATACATTTTCAGTCAGTATGGTTTTATGATTTTTTTTACAGTATAAATTTCTGACTTCGGGACTTTGAACTACCTGCTGTGCTGTCGACTGATAAACTGTACCATCGTCGGTTATCACTTCCAGATAGTATACCGAACCTATCTTTGCTGCATTATTATTATTTAATACAGCCTTATATACACCATTTACCATATCGTTATAATGTATGCGATTCCCGTCCTCATCAATGACATTTACATCGGCTCCCGGTTTCCCCGAGAAATACGGCCGATCATTATAAGATTTCGAGTAAGAAATTAAGACATAATGTGTACCGGTTTGTGTCGATATGGAACCTTCAATAGATAAAAATACAGGAACTTCCTCAATATCCGGTTTGTATACCTCGCTGCAACCGGCAATAAAGAGTAATACAGATAATATGAATAGTATGCGTTGCATGTTTAGAACCTCAGATTGTATGTTATTGAAGGAATGGGTGTGCCAATAATGGATAATTCATAAAAGGCATATTTTTTATAATCATTCTTTGCCGTAGGTATATCCTTTTTATAATAGGTTGAGTACACATTATTACGGCCATAGACATTATAAACGGAGAATACCCAGCTGCTGTAGTACTTCTTTTTCTTTTTCAGACTGGTATCCCAGGTAAGGGCCACATCGAGCCTGTTATAATCGCGCAGTCGATATTTATTCCTGTCGGAATAAACCACAATCTGATTTCCGCTTACCGGGAAAATGGATTCGGGATACGTGGCAGGCCGGCCGGTGCTGTAAGTGAATGATGATCCAAAGGTAAACCGGCGCGATATTTTATAGCTGGCAACAACCGATAAATCGTGTGGCTTATCATAGTAAGCAGGATATTATCTTCCTTCATTGATCAGTTGTTCCTCATTAGCTCCTGTTGTAACCAGGAAAGAACGCGAATAGGCGTAACTTACCCAACCTGACAAGCGGCCCGCATTTCGCCGTATTAATAATTCTATTCCGTATGCATTCATTTCGGCATTAAGAACGTCCTGCTCGATAGATGGATTCATCAGTAATTCGGCACCGTTCTTATATTCAAGAACATTATTAACTTTCTTGTAATATACTTCGACCGATGTTTCAAGAGTGCCTTTATAAAAGTTTTTAAAGAAACCTGCAGAAACCTGATCGCTGATGGCAGGTTTTATATACTTATCGCTCGACTTCCATGTATCCGTGGGAATAACAACGGTACTGTTAGACAGAATATGCATATACTGATAATTCCGGCTCACTCCTACCTTCACCGAACTTGATGTTCCGATCGAATACCGGATTCCGATCCTCGGTTCGAGTCCCGGATATGCTTTAATGATTTCGCCTTTCGCAAACTCCCTGCTTCCCGAAAGAGTGGTGTTATCGATAAACCCGCCTTCTTCATAAAGATTAATCGTTGCCGGACCCAGATACATATACTGGGTGTAGCGTAAGCCGGCAGACAGTGATAACTGGCCCGTGATATCGTAAATATCCTGAATATATCCCG
>CAYUAV010000461.1:0-1080 GCA_964442665.1 uncultured Bacteroidales bacterium | reverse complement strand
GGCCGATTGTTCATTTTCCAGCACTAATGGTTCTCTTCCCGATTCTTCTCCATAAGGTTTCCGTTCACCAGGGAAAAACCTGTAATAGTTACCCTCAATGCCTCCTTCCAAAGCGTGTTTTTCATTCAGTGAATAGAGCAACCTGTATTTGGCTCCCAGCTGCTGAATCCCGGTAGCTATACTGTATGCGATGGATGGATTATCCTTTTCCACGGAAAACGTCCGGTAATCGCTGACAAAGGCGTTAAGTGAAAAGGTAAGCTTATCGCCGGCAATATAACTCCACTTTACTGATCCAAGATGATTGGAGTACTGATACAGATTTCTTCCTGCCAGATTAAAATCATCGTTGCTGAGATAGGTGAAAAAACTCAAACGGTTTTTCCGGTTAAGAATCACATTCAGTTTGGCATTAAAATCGTAAAAGTTGGCACGACTCTGGCGGATGTCCAGGTCGGGTATCCTTTTCAATATCCAGTCGGAATAGGTAGTCCTGCCTCCGATAATAAGCGACGCTTTCTCCGGGACAATCGGCCCGTGCAGGGTTAATTTACTGCTAAAAAGACCCAGGCTTCCGTATCCTTCCCATTCTTTCAGATTTCCTTGCTTCAGGTCGATATCCATAAAAGCTGAAGCCCTCCCTCCATAACGGGCAGGTGCTCCTCCTTTAAAGAGTTCAAGATTTTCTATAGTTCGCGTATCAATAATGGAAAACATACCAAAAAGATGATTCGAATTATAGATAGGCACCTCGTCCAGGAGAATGAGGTTCTGATCGGAATTTCCTCCCCTCACATTAAAACCCGATGCCATATCGCCCGATGACTGGACTCCCGGAAGCAATGTCATGGTTTTCATCAGGTCGGGTTCGCCCATCAGAACGGGAATGTTATTTATAGAGCGGGCATCGAGACGAATGATGCTCATTTCGGTGCTTACCACATTGGCATCACTTTTACTTGTAATTACCACCTGATCGATGGCTACCGTGCTCTCAAATAATTCAACATCAAAGCTCCCGGGCGAGATCATGTTGATTGTCAGTTCCCTGTCTTCAAAACCGACATAACTATATGAAGC
>CAYUAV010000460.1:0-3783 GCA_964442665.1 uncultured Bacteroidales bacterium | reverse complement strand
GAACTATAAGTGAATCGTCAGGATTAAAAAAGAGCTTTATAGCGTATTCATTGCCTGATTCCGGAGTAAATTCAAATATTCCCAGATTTCGGTTCAGGATAGTTACAGGCAACACATTCTGATCAACCTGTGAAATTATACCCGCCCTGATTATCGATTTCATGGGATTATCAAGTATCACAACTCCTTTTACCGGCTGGCCATAAATGGGAAATCCTCCCCGGAAATATAGTGTTACAGGATTTTCAGTATATGTTGAGCCTAATGGGATTTGAGGATTTAAGATTAATATTTCATTGTAAGCCAGGTCTGCGATCAGATAGTTTTTCTGATAATTTGTGTATGCCCTGATATAGTAATTCCCGGTAGGAAAATCGGACGGAATGTTCATGGAGCTGCCGGCCCTGCCCTTGTTGATATTCAGTTTTTGTTTGACCGAATGATTATCAGATCCGCTATAAAGATCGATATACATAACCCGGCTCAAACATTCTCCCGGATTTTCATCACACTGCAGAAAAGCACTGAACCAGATTTCTTCGCCGGCAATATAAATGTCCCGATCAGTAAAAAGAGTCACTTCTTCCATATAGACGGAACAGGAATCCAAGGTAACCTGATTATGATCATTTGTAAAAGCTACCGTCTTTATCAACAGGAAATAAAGAAAAAATAACGGTCGTATCAGGCTACAATAAATCTTCATAGTTCATGTTATTATTCTTCCCAAAAATCAGGTCGTTCAGTTGTACCACCCATGGCACTGCACAGGAAACATTCTTCTGCCGCGTAAGCTATGCTGCCGTCAAGAAGGGTAAAATAAAGCGGCGATTCCGGTGACCCCCCCCTTAATATAATATATCCCACACCATCGGTTTGTCCGAAACATGCTGAATACGTAAATGTAACGTTCCTTGGTCTGTTAAAAAATGCCCGTTTTTCTTTAATACCCCCCACAATAAAGCTTCCGAGCACAGGCTCTTCAGGATCAGTGATACATTTCAGGTTGCCGACAATATTATAGGGCTGGATGGCAAAAACGGAACCACTGTTATTTTGCTGATTTATCTGATAGTAGAGGTCAAAAACTTCTTTCGATACAGAGATCTGCCTTACAAGCAAACTGTATCGTTCGGAGAATCTCTTGGTATCAAACGTAACAAAATGCAGCGGTAATTTCTGTAACGAGGATTCATTCTTTTGCATACTTTTAAATAAATAAAAACCGCCCAGTTTTGATGTTTTCCAGCACAATGTTGGGGGCGGATCCGTTACCCTTTGCAGTCCGCTCCCGGCTTCGATATATTCCAGCCTGAAATCGACATGATACTTATAGGTTTCAACCAGTTGGAAAATATAGTAGGTTTCAGTGGATCCTGCAGGGATATTATCGATATAAAACCGGGCTCCCTTTATGGGGTATAATGGATCGGTTGTTGGTTGCGATTCGATTTCGTAATATATTGAATCAAATACATCGGTTACGGTTAGCTGCTGGAATCCGGAATTATATTGTTTGCCATCTGCCAGCGTTATCGTGATCATATAGCTTCTTCCGGCAACACCTGTAAAATTGGCAGGATAATACTTCCCGGCTTCCGTTTCCGAAAAAACAACCGAATTTCCCATGTTGTCGGAAACAACAACCCAGGCCCCGCTTACGGGAATAAATTTCTGACTATCGATCGGGGCGGAAAGCGATAAAAGTACATACTGATCTTCGGGATTATCGGTAATAAGGGCATCGACCACCAATACCGATCCTCTTCCTTCCAGATCGGGCCAGTAAGGTTCGACACAGGACAGTACGAGCACGACAAACAGAACAAGATATTTAAAAAACCTAATCATTATAATTCCCTAATTTAAATACATATGTAATTGTATATATGGGAGAGCCGAATATTGACAGTTTATAGCCCTTTATCCTTCCCTCCTCTTCTGTAAAATAAACCGAATAGGCATTGTTTCTGCCTGTCAGATTGTATACCGAAAACATCCACGATCCATGCGCAAATTTGTTCTTTAACAGATTCCCCTCCACATTAGCCGATACATCGATACGGAAATAATCGGGTATTCTCAGTTCATTTCGCAGGGAATAATTGATTACCGGGTTCCCGTCCAGATAATATACCGATACAGGACTTGTGTAAGGCCGCCCGGTTGAATACACCATATTCCAGGCAATGGAAAACCGTTTTGTAAAGCGGTAATTGCTCACAAGATTGACAGCATGTGGTTTGTCGTAACCGGCAGGAAAAGGCAATCCGTTATTTACCTGGTTCAGCGGATTTTCACTTTGCACCTGCACACGGGTTTTTGTGTAGGAATAATTCAGCCATCCTGTGAGCTTTCCGAAATTACGTTCTACCATAAACTCCAGCCCATATACTTGTAAATGGCCCTGTAACAGTTCGGTCTCGGGAATTTCCGCGATCAGCAGATTAGCTCCATCTTTATATTCGACAAGGTTGGAAACCTGTTTGAGATAACCTTCGGCAACAAATTCCCACTTCCGGTAAGGTGAGTTGAAATATACACCGAGTGAATATTGTTCGCCGGTTAAAGGTTTGATGTAATAATCGGCGAGTTTCCATTTATCGGTTGGTGTTATGGAAAGCGAATTGGAGAGCATAAAAATATTCTGCTGAAGCTGGTTAAAACTAATTTTTACCGAAAGCAGCGGATGTACCAGGTATTTGACCGCCAGACGAACATCGGGTTTCTGATAGGTTTTAATAATGGAAGCCTTGCCGTAATGGGTTGTATCAACGATATTCCCTACCAGAAATTCTGAAGAGGAATAGAAGTAGACATCCTGCGGACCGAGGTAGTTATATATATTGTATCGCACTCCGCCATAAGCAGAAAGCTTAGGGCTGATATTCCATTCATCGCCGGCGAACAACCCGGTTTCAAGGGCTTGTTCGGTTCCCAGATTGTTCGAAGCAATTATCCGGTTTTCCTGCAGAAGATAATGTTTCCCTCTTGACTGGTAATAAAAGATATTATCGATTCCGGCCATAATGTTATGCTTGGGATGAGGACGCCACACAAACGTGTTTTTCCATTGATAATGTTGGATGAAGTAACTATGGCGGTACAGATCGAAAACTATTTCCCTGTTGGTTTCATCAAAATTATATTGACTGAATACCAGTGAGGATTCAAAATTATGCTTTTCATGGATCAGATGCTTCCATTTTAAAGCAATCCCCTGGTTGCTGTAAGCATGGTCGACATGGTTGTTGAAGTTTATGTGATCGTAGCTGTAATAGCCGACAATTTCAAACTGATTCGATTTGTTAATTTCATATTCGGCCGACGCAAGCAGATCGCCAAAATAAGCATCACTGTTCCTGACTTCCGGATTTCGCACCCTACTCAGAAGCCAGTTGGAATAAGTTGAGCGGCCTCCAATGAGAAAACTTCCTTTGTTCCTGACCAGGGGATGGTCGAAAAGAATGTTAGCCGAAACCGGGCTGATACCTCCATGCATACCGAATTTTTCGCGGCTGCCTTTTTTGGTTTCGATATCGAATATTGAAGAAAGCCTTCCTCCGTATTGCACCGGGACATTACTTTTATAAATGCTGAACGTGTTTACGGCTTCGGGATGAATGGCAGAAAAAAAGCCTGCCAGATGATTTATATTATACACCGGTATATTGTCCAGGTAGAAAACATTCTGATCGGCAGGACTACCGCGAACATTGAAACCCGATGCAGCTTCGCCCGCCCGCTGAATTCCGGGAAGCATCAGGGCTACTTTTAATACAT
>CAYUAV010000459.1:0-3797 GCA_964442665.1 uncultured Bacteroidales bacterium | reverse complement strand
AAAACAGGACTATAAAAAATAGCTTCCTGTAAAATCAAATTTTTTTACTCCGCCAAATTCGGGTTTAATAACTGGTCTTCCCCCGGAATAGGGAGAAAATAATCCTCTTTTGTAACAGGGCTTACCGGGAATCCTCCTTCCAAAGGATCCCGGTTACTGAGTACTTCTTCCACTTTTTCAAGTCGTACCAGATCAAACCACCGACCTGCGAGTTCACCTGCCAGCTCCCAGGCACGCTCCTGCACCACCGAATCGGCAAAGGCTTCGGCCGATAAACCGGCAGGGATATCATACGATGAAGCCGAATGAATATCGGCATGATAAGCCCTGCGCCTGATCTGGTTGACGGCTTCATAAGCTTCACTGTTGAGTTGCCCGGAACGGGCCATGGCCTCTGCATAAGTAAGGAGCAATTGTGCATAGCGATACAAGTAAATTTTTGTATTTCCATGAAACCTATCTTTTCTGGGTGTATTCAGGCACCATTCATACGACAGAATATTTACCGAACTGGTATAGTAAAATTTCCGATAAGCCGGTCTGGCACAGGGATTGGCTTCCACTTCAACATACATTGAATCAAGTTCAGGAATTTCACGAACCCAATATCCAGGGACATATATTGTTGTAAAAAATGTAATCTGTTTACGGTAATTATTAGGATAGGTGTTATAAAAATTTATTTCAGTCGGGAGAAAACGAATATGAATCCATGACGAATCTGCTTCTATTTGAAATGTACTAGAACTATAATTATCTCCCCAATAAAGGCCATTGACATCAGGCCTAATATTCAATGGAAATGAGGATAAACTATCAGGCATGGAAAAGTAAAGCACATAAATAGCTTCAGGGTTATATCGGTTATCTTCTTCCCACGCCTGAGCAAAATCTTCCTCCAGACCATATCCGAAGTATTCCGCACTGTCTATTATTTCCGCTGCTGTTAGTGCAGCCAGGGCATATTTCGAATCGTCTTTTACAGGATAACCTGCCCAATTCAGATAAAGCTCTGCCAGGAACGTCTTGGCTATTCCCCGATGCACCGTATAATACGGATTACGAGCTTCGTTGTTGGTCCTGGGAAGCAATTGCATGGCGGTTTTCAGGTTGCTTTCGATAAATTCATACACCTCCCCGTAACTAGCCAGGGGGGTTGTAAAGTCGATATTAATATCCTTGACCAAAGGAATTTTTCCGAAAGTGCGTGCAAGCCTGAAATAACAATACGCACGTAAAAAATAAGCTTCGCCCAAAAGTTGTTTTTCCTGTTGCCCCTGTTCTTCGGGAGGATAAAATTGTGTTATAATATTATTGGATGTAATAATAATCTCATATAATTCATTCCAGGCTCCTTTTATATATTTCTCATCATTAACATTAAGTTCACAATCTTGATCATAATCATAATAGTACCAGTAATTTGGGCTAGGGTCACTTGCCAAATCGTCTCCTTTTTTATATATATCAAAAAAAACAAAGGAAATTCCATTAATACTTGCGAATAAATTATAAAATTGAGCATATAGCCCATTAACTGCTGATTCCAGTTCATCAATTGATGTTATTTCAGCAATGGACAATTCTTCCTCATGGAATATTGTGTCGCAGCTCAAAACTAAAAGACAAAGCAGATATGGAAGTATTTTTTTCATGCCTTTAAAACTTTAAATCTAAGGTTAAATAAAATGCCTTTGGGGCAGGGTAGGCTCCCCGGTCAACCGCGTTATCCGAAAAATTGTTGTCGGTGAAGATGGTAGCCTCCGGGTCGTAGCCTGAATATTTGGTGAAGGTGACCAGGTTCTCAAAACCAAGGCTAACTGCCAGCTTTACTTTATCAAATACAGGTTGGTTAAAACTGTAATGAAGAGTCAATGATTTTAACCGTATGAAGCTGGCGTCTTCAACAAACTGATCCGATTCATAGAAGTATCTCCTAATTATGGAACGCAAGGTATCAGCTATGAAGGTGTTTACCTCCCGATTTACTCCAGTCATAAAAGTAGCAGCACGGGTCCCGTTGTATTTCTCGACTCCCCAAACGGCATACCAGCTGAAATCGATACTGATATTCCTGTATCGGAATGAATTGTAAAGGTTCCAGGTAAAATCGGGGATAGAATTTCCTATAACAACTTTATCATTTCTGTTAATTTCAGTATCGGTCGAATCGGCATTCAGATATTTCTCCCGTTCGACAACTACAAAGTTGTTAGACGTACTTTCCCAATCTTCAGGGGTCATTTTTCCCAGGTATCGGTAACCATATATATTCCCCAGTTCTTCCCCTTCCTTTACTATAAAATCCGGGAAAAGTATATCGTAATCATAAAACTGTAGGTCTTCATTTTCTGCCAGTTTTTTTACTATTTGTCTTGAAGATGAATAATTAAAGCCTAGATTCCAGCTGAAATTTGTTAATAGAACAGGAACCAATTCAATCCCCAGTTCATAGCCTTCTGCAGAAACCTGACCGATGTTTAGGTATAGCTGCCCTCCGCTGTAATAGTTTGGAATGTCTCGTAGGATGATCATATTGTCGGTTAGTTTTTTAAAGTACACTCCGCTAAGTGAAATCCTTTGTTTGAGAAAAGCGGCTTGTAATCCGAAATCTGTTTCTATTGTTGATTCGTGTCGTAAATGATGATTGGCAAGTTGAACGACTCCTGGGTGGTATGATGTACCATCTGGCCCTAAATATAAAAAATCTTCATACAAATCGTTTGCAAGGCCATTCAGGGGATAATTCCCGCTGATGCCGTGATTGGCATATATTTTAAAAAGATCGAACCAGGTTATCATATCGAAAACAGATAGCTGCGAAATATCCCAGCTAACAGCAACAGAAGGAAAGAGCTGGTAATAATCAGTATACAAACCTTCTTTTACATGGCTCAGGTTCCCGATCAGGGAGAGAAATAGGATGTTATTATAGCTGTAGCTCAGGTGCCCGATATACGAGTTCATGGTTCGAATGACAGAACCTTTTGTGCCGTAAGTAGCCATGGAATTTTTCAGTGAAAAATGTTCGGGAATAGAACCTTCCAGCGAATCGACATGCCACCACAGGTTATCCTTGTAGTACCGTTGAGCCAGCAGGGCTCCCACACTGTGCCGGCCAAAGGTATTATTGTAGGAAATATTCATCTGATGGTTGAAAAGGATTACATCCTCAACGCTTTCCGCTAAAGCCTGAAACCTCTGAGCGGCATAATATGAATAATTTCTGTAAACAAAATTGGTATTATAGAAGGAATGCCGCTTCATGAAAGATTCCATAAAGTCCATGTACAAATGATCATTGATCCGCAAGCGGGCCATACCGTTTATTGTATTTGAACGGATAAGCAATTCCTGTTGGTTATTATCACGGATAGTATGTAAGGAATCAATAGCTGACAGGGTTTCATAGGCCAGATAATAGGTTCTTGGGTTTAACTCTCTCCTATCATTATATAATAACGAATCAGGTATACATTCAAGGCACGGGGCTTTAGTGATACCTTCAAAAATGAGTGGATTGCCTTTGTATTGGTCCTGGTTGTTTAGGTTGTTTTGCCAGCTTCCCCGGTAGCCCAGGTCAACAGCCAGACGTTTCCAGAACATCCGCCCCACACGGGCTGACAGGGTATATCGATTGTATCGTGAACCTGTGATAATGCCTTTCTGATCGGTATAATTTCCTGAAATGTAGTAGTTCATTTTTTCCAGGTTTCCTGAACCTGAAAGCTGGTATTCCTGAACCGAGCCGTTGGTAAACACAGCATCCTGATAATCTTTATTGCAGAGTGTATCGC
>CAYUAV010000458.1:0-3823 GCA_964442665.1 uncultured Bacteroidales bacterium | reverse complement strand
CAAATCAATCTGCTTTTAAACGAAAGTATACCATCAGGTACTTATCTATTAATTATTAGGAATCATTCGGGAAAACATTGTATTCCAGTCATTAAATTCTAGGTTACTACAAAAAATTGAGGCTGATCATCAGCTTATACTAGATATGAAGGAATAATACGAAACTGACATGAAAATAATAATACAATTAAGTACTCTTATTCAGGTATTTATATTGGTACAGTCTGGTTTGTGCCAGCCTGGTAATCCGAATCCTGATTTTGGAGATGGCGGAATAGTAAAAACCAGTTTTGGAAAGTGGTACAACCATTGTACTAGCATGACACTCCAGCCTGATGATAAAATACTGCTTGCCGGAATAGCCAACAGGATGGATACGGCGAATTTTGCGCTGGCAAGATATAGCAAAGCCGGAGAATTAGACAAATCATTCAGTGTGGACGGAATTGTTATCACCGATTTTGGGCCCTATGCAGAAGATGCTTATTCGGTAGCTCTGACACCCGATGGAAAAATTGTACTCGCCGGTTGTTCCTTTAACGGACCTGTTTCCGGATGGAATTTTATAGTTGCCCGCTATAATTCAGATGGAATGCTCGACCTGTCATTTGATGAAGATGGCAAAGTATGTTCAGATTTTTCAGAATCATCAGACTTTGCCTATTCGGCTTGTATTCAGAATGACGGAAAAATCATTGTGGCCGGCTATATCTATGAAATAATGGATTTTGCCCTCATACGCTATAATACTGACGGATCGCCCGATAATACATTCGGAGAAGAAGGCAGGGTTATAACAGATATCGATGAGGCTTTTAATATTGCACGTTGTATGGTCATTCAACCTGACGGCAAAATAATCGCAGCCGGCAGCAATCAATATACTTCTGAAGATATGGACATTGTGCTGGTACGGTATAATCCTGATGGTTCTATCGACAACACGTTTAGCGTAGACGGTAAAGTGGTTACTTCGCTGGGAGAGTATACTGAATTAGCCAAAGCAATAGCTTTACAGCCCGATGGTAAGATCCTGATAGCAGGAGGCTCGGATGATGGTACTGATAGTGATGGCGTATTAGTGCGTTACAATTCTGATGGCACCCTGGATCTTTCATTCGACGAAGATGGTATAGTGATTACAGATATCAGCTGTACAAGTATTTATACTACTTCACTTGTAATACAACCCGACAATAAGATCGTTGTAGCAGGAACGGCTGACAACGGCACCGATTATGATATTTTTCTTTTACGATACAATTCGGACGGATCGTTGGATCCGACTTTTGGTGATGAAGGAATTGTAATAACGGATATAGATAATCAGGATAATGAAGCGGTATCTGTTGCGCTTTCCGAAAGCGGGAATATTATCGTTTCAGGTAATTCCAGTCCGATACCTTCTGGTTATTCCAACACTTTTATTGCCTCATATTTATCAGGATTAAATCTTGGAATTATAGATTTTTCAATTTCGGATCCAGTACTTCGGATTTATCCAAATCCTATATATGACAAAGCTGAACTGGAATATGAACTATTATCGGAAGAATTGGTTTCAATTTCCTTATTCGACAGTAGAGGAACTTTGATTCAATCTTTCATTTCCAAGGAATTACGTTCTGCTGGAAAACATATCGAATCTATAGCAATCGACCCGTCTGTTCCAGCCGGCAGCTATATATTAACAATAAACAATAATTCCAACATGCGAAGTATCCATATTGTGAAAACGGATTGATAAATGAATAGAACATATAGGTGAAATCTCAATTATAAATCTTGTTGCAAACTGATCGGACAATTTCAATTCATACGATTCTTGTCTATCAATAATAATAGTTGGTCAAGAGAATTTATATATATCTGTAAAGCAGTGCGGTACGGTTTTCCTATACATAAAAGATTTTTTATCTTGCAGTCTCAAATAAATTAACCGTTACGGCATTGATCATACAAACACAATCTTATCCCCGGGCAGCTCTGATCGGAAATCCGTCTGATGGATATTACGGTAAGACCATCGCTTTCCTGTTCAGCAATTTTTCAGCAAATATTACCCTGTTTCAGACACCCGAGCTCGAAATACAGCCCGAACAACTCGACCTGACAAAATTCAACAGTATCGAAGAACTGGTTCGCGATGTGAACCTTCACGGGTACTATGGCGGTATGCGTCTGCTGAAAGCTACTGTTAAAGTATTCTTCGATTATTGCACGGAATGCAACATCAAGCTTGACCAGCGGAATTTTACCATCCGGTATCAATCAACCATTCCGCACCGTCTGGGTCTGGCAGGTTCGAGTGCCATCATCACGGCAGGAATGAAAGCCCTGATGTCGTTTTACGGAGTAGCAATTCCCAAACCTCTGCTGGCGAACCTGATACTCAACGTGGAAACACAAGAACTAAAAATTGGCGCCGGACTTCAGGATCGTGTAGCGCAGGTATACGAAACTCCTGTTTTCATGGATTTCGATAAAAAATATATGGACAAACAGGGATTCGGAAAATATACTCCCATCGAGACCATGAGATTCCCGCTCATGTATATTGCCTACCGGACCGACCAGTCGTCGGGATCGGAAGTTGTACACAATGATTTGCGGGCACGCTACAACTATAAAGAACCTGAAGTATTGAATGCCATGAAAGAATGGGCCGGGCTTGCTGAGAAGGTCAGGGAATGCCTGGAAACAGGAAATATCTGTGATCTTCCGCAACATATCGACCGCAACTTCGATCTGCGCCGGTCGATCCTTAGCATCAGTAAAGAGAATATCGAAATGGTGGAGGCTGCCCGGTCGGTTGGGGCCAGTGCGAAATTTACAGGGTCGGGAGGAGCAATAATAGGCACATATACCGATGATACGATGTATGGAAAATTGAAAGAAACTCTATCGAAAAAAGGAGTTGAAGTGCTGAAGCCCGATATCGTTAATATTAAGTAAAACAAGTAGTTTCATGATAAAAAAAGCAGTTATACCAGCCGCAGGATTTGGTACCAGGTTTTTACCCATCACCAAGTCGCAGCCCAAGGAAATGATCCCCATAGTCGACACGCCAACCATCCAGTATGTGGTCGAAGAAGCAGTCAAATCAGGTATTACCGATATACTGATGATCATCGGAAAGGGAAAACGGGCTATAGAGGAACATTTCGACCGGAGTTTTGAATTGGAGAATATGCTGCTGGAAAAAAATAAGCTGAAAGAACTCGAAGAGATCAGGAAAATAACTAGCATCGCCAATATCCATTTTGTTTGGCAAAAAGAAATGAACGGCCTGGGCGACGCTATTCGCTATGCAAAATCACATGTAGGCAAGGAACCCTTCGCCGTGCTGCTGGGCGATACCGTTATCGACGGAAAAGGAAAACCCATTACCCGCCAGCTCATGGATATTTTTGAAAAATACAAAAGTTCGGTAGTGGCCCTGGAAGAAGTGGAACCGGCCAAAGTAAGCCGCTATGGAATTATCGACGGAAATCCGAAAGAAAAAGATGTGTACCTGGCCAACGATTTCGTAGAAAAGCCCGACCCTGCTAATGCCCCATCAAGACTGGCTATTGCCAGCCGGTATATATTCACTCCCGAGATATTTGACTACCTGGAAACTACCCAGCGGGGCGTTAATAATGAAATCCAGCTTACCGATGCCATGCGGGCCATGGTAAAGGAACATGACATGTATGGATTTAAGTTCGAGGGAAAGCGTTACGACATCGGCAACAAACTGGGCTTTATTAAAACCAATATCGAATTCGGTTTGAAGAACAAAGAAATCGGAGAGGAACTGAAGAATTACCTGAAAGATATG
>CAYUAV010000457.1:0-3846 GCA_964442665.1 uncultured Bacteroidales bacterium | reverse complement strand
TGAAATAGATTATCCATACAGTAGCGCAAGGGATTACTCTGGTGAAAAAGGATTGGTAATGGTTGAACTTCCTTTTTAAAAATCATTATTTTATAAAATATTAAGGCACAAGTTACAAACTTGCGCCATATAAAGGGCAAACCTGCGCCATATAAAGGCAGGACAGATTCTTCTTAGGGCGGGATTATTATGGGTTGGTATATTTACTGGGGTTTCCTCACCCGTGCGATCACCTGGTTATAGATCAGTTCCGTAGCATCTTCGACCGTATATTCGCTGGTATCGATAATGAGATTGGCATCGGAGGGGGCTTCATAGGGAGCAGAGATCCCTGTAAAATCGGTGATAATGCCTGCCCGGGCTTTCTTATAGAGTCCCTTTGGGTCGCGTTGTTCGCAGACCCGGAGCGAGGTACTGAGATAGACTTCGAAAAAATTAGTATCACCGATAATATCACGTGCCATGGTGCGTATGGATTGTGTCGGGCTGATAAAAGCCGATAAGGCTACAATGCCGCAATCGCTGAATAACTTTCCTACCTCGGCGATACGCCGTATATTTTCAATGCGTTCTTCTTCGGTAAAACCCAGGTTCCGGTTCAATCCGTTCCTGATCTTATCGCCGTCAAGCACCTGGGTAAGAAAACCATCGGCATACAGCTTACGCTCCACGGCAATAGCCAGGGTGCTTTTACCCGAAGCCGATAATCCCGTAAACCAGATAACCAGTCCGTGCTGTTTCAGTAATTGTTCTTTTTCGGGGCGCTCCAGGAAACGATCGCGATTCGGGAATATATTTTCGGTCATGGAATAAAAATTTTCTGCAAAAGAAAGAAAAATCGTGACTTTTAACCAGTGATTTCTTCAATAAATACTTAAAAAAAACCGACCGGCCATTATTATACTAAATAGCATGATATCACAGCTTCAAGGGGAAAATTCGGGTCAATGTCTGCCCTTGTAACGAAGCCTGATCAGGAAAGGACATTACCGGTAACCGATAATGTTTCTTAGTAACGATCTGTTTTTACTGTACATCTTACTACTTTTGTATACATTCAATAAACAGTTACGAAACGGGTATCGCATGATCAATTCCACAAAACGCTGGTATGCTCTTTATACGAAGTCGCGGGCCGAGAAGAAAGTGGCACGTTTGCTTGAGGAAGCCGGTGTTGAACTTTACCTTCCCCTGCAAAAGACACTGAAACAATGGAGCGATCGCAGGAAAATGGTATACGAACCGCTGTTTCGTTCCTATATTTTTGTACATGTAAGTAACCGCGATTTTGGAAAACCGTTAAAAATTCCCGGCGTTGTTCATTATGTGACCTTTGCAAAGGAAAGGATACCTGTTCCCGATTGTCAGATAGCGGCTATCAGAACTTACCTTGGCGAAATTGAACTCAAAGAGCCGCTTGAATATTTTAAACTGGGAAACGAAGTGGAAGTGGTTTTCGGTCCACTCAGGGGTCTTCATGGCAGACTGATCCGTGTCAGAAACCACCGGAAACTTATCGTACAGATCGATGCGGTTCACCAGGATATCACGCTAACACTGCCTTCTCATCTGTTGAAGAAGACTGTGAGGCTTTCATCCTGAGCACCGGATAAGATATGACCAGAAAATATAGTATGTATCCTATGGAAATAAACAAAACAGGTTATACCTTTAAATTTTGGATTATGCTTTATATCTTTAGTTAGTAGAAATTGTAACCGGTATGCGTACCAAAACTACTGTTTATGCTTTACTCGACCTGGCAGGGGTTGCCCTGGTCTTTTCACTTTTTCTGCTGTTGAAGAAGGAACCGTTTTCGCAGGCATTGTCCAAATACCTGTATTCGTTTTTATTATTCCTGGCTTTATGGCTGGTAATTTCCATTATCAGTAATAAATATACATTGCATCGTGAACAGGACCTCAGTCATATTATCCGTCAGATCGTTTTCGGGAACATACTGGTTATGGGAGTGGCCACCACCATCATGTTCATGGTACGTATCGATTACTATTCCCGTTTGGTGGTATTTGGAACGATTGCAGCAGCAACCCTTATCGAAGTGATCTGGGGCACAATCGATTATTTTATTCGTACCGCCATCATCGAACCTGCTGAAGTCGATACAACCCGGACTGTTAAGAGAAGACAGTTATTGAAGGAGGTCTTTACTGCAAAACGCACACATCGGAGAAAACCAAAATTGGGAGTACGCGAAAGCGCCATCCTGGTTGAGATCGATCAGGATGCATTTAATTTCGTTTTCAGCCATGCCCGCATCGAATCGCCCGAGACCCTCGTTGTAAGCACTACCTCGCGATTTAACATCGAAACACAACTGAAGCCTGAGTTTGAATCGATCGTTAACCTGAAACGGATTAACGATATCCGGTATGTGAATAAATTCTTTGAGTCGGCTAATAATAAACTTCCCATAGGGGGACTTTTTATCGATTTTGTGGAAACCAAGGAGCTGCGAAAGAAGAGAATTCTGCACAAGTATCCCATTCTCATCAACTATATTGCCTACCTGCTCGATTTCATCATAAAACGACTTTTTCCGAAGTTCAAATTCACCAAGGGACTTTATTTCTTTCTTACCCGCGGACAAAACCGGGTTTTCACCAAGGCCGAAACCTATGGGAGGCTGTATTCCTGCGGCTTTGAGGTCATTGACGAAAAACTGGTCAGTAAACATTTGTTTTTTGTGGCCAGGAAGATATCGCAACCTCATTACCCGGAGGATCCAACCTATGGACCCTTTGTGAAGCTGGAACGGGTAGGTTATAAAGGGAAAACGATCAGGCTGCTCAAGCTGCGCACCATGCATCCCTATGCCGAGTATATTCAGGAATATGTATATCAGAAGGAAGGACTCGAAGCAGGAGGAAAATTCAGATCCGACTTCAGGATTTCTACTCTCGGCAGGTTTCTCCGGATGTTCTGGCTCGATGAACTACCTTCGCTCCTCAACTGGTTGCGGGGCGACCTGAAACTTGTGGGCGTACGTCCGCTGAGTAAACATTATTTCAGCTTGTATTCCAAAGAACTGCAAAAAAGAAGGATCACCTATAAACCCGGTCTGATCCCGCCATACTATGTGCATAAACCGGAAACCCTCGAAGAGATCATGAGCTCGGAGATCCGTTACATGGATGAATACGATAAACATCCCTGGAAAACCGATCTGAGATATTTTTTCAGGGCCATATATAATATCATTTTCAAAAAATACCGCAGTAAGTAAATGCGTATAAGAGTCCTCAGAATAAATGCCCGCATGGTGTTTGTTATGCTGTTCATTGTTTTTCTGCCCCGGATAAAGAGTTACGGGCAGGCAGTATACGAAGATGTGGCCAATAAAGCCATTTATGAATTTCTTGATGAAATGGCAAATGAACAGATCATTCGGATCAATTCGGTGGTTAAACCCTATACACGAAGGTTTATTGCGGAAAAGTTACAGGAAATAAAGGATCAGGAAGAGCAGCTTAACAAAAGACAGAAATTCGAACTGGAATTCTATCTCAGGGATTATAACAAAGAATTAGTACCGGGAAAATTTGCAAACAAACGTTTTGATATTTTTTATTATAACGATACGCTGTTTACATTTTCACTGAATGGCATTCTTGGCGGTCAGGGATGGGAAAACAGAAACGGATTCAATTATCACAGGTATTTCGGGGCTGATGTTTTTGCCTATGCGGGTGATCATCTGGGAGTTTATGCCAGCTTATGCGATAACACCGAAAAAATACGCATGGCTGATACGGGAATGATCACAATACGTGACGGGGGCAAATACAGGGCAGGAGATTACAGCGAAATGCGCGGAGGTATGAC
>CAYUAV010000456.1:0-3848 GCA_964442665.1 uncultured Bacteroidales bacterium | reverse complement strand
CCCGAATGTTGATTTTTTATCGTACACCACGGACCTCCATCGAGTTCCACTGCTTCGAACTCCCTTTTTGCCAGAGCATAGCCCCAATCGCGAAAAGCTCCTTCGGTGAATTTCATGATATTACCTTTATGGACAAATGTAACCGAAGGTAAATCATGATTTATGGCATACCTGATTGCGGCTCTGACTAACCTCTCCGTTCCCTCTTTTGATACGGGTTTGATCCCTATGGAAGTCGATTCGGGGAATCGGATCTTCTTCACTCCCATTTCGTCCCGAAGGAAACCTACTACTTTTTTTGCTTCTGCTGTTTCGTTCATCCATTCAATCCCGGCATAGATATCTTCTGAATTTTCACGAAAGATAACCATGTCAGTTTTTGACGGATCTTTTACCGGTGATGGCACACCCTGATAATACCTTATCGGACGCAAACAAACATACAGATCGAGAATTTGCCGCAGCGCTACATTCAGTGAACGGATGCCGCCGCCTACAGGTGTTGTAAGCGGACCCTTTATGGCCACAAGATATTCTGAAATAGTATCGAGAGTTGCCTGAGGAAGCCATTCCCCGTTTGTCTTAAACGATTTTTCGCCGGCCAACATTTCTTTCCAGTCAATATTCCTCTTTCCTTTATAAGCTTTATTAACAGCTCCGTCAAATACCCTGACTGATGCTGCCCATATATCGGGTCCTGTACCATCGCCTTCAATAAACGGAATAACCGGTATATCGGGAACTAATAATTTCCCGTTGCTGATTGTTATCTTTTCCCCCTTCATAGAATTAATTAGAGATTAAAATTTGAAAATATATATGAATTAAAAAGTCAGCAAAGGTAGGCAAAACATCACTTAGTTACAATCGGTCCAAAACATGCCTAATAACTACCTATTCAATATCGAGATTAAAATCATTTTTAAGTTTTTTCAGTGCCGGATTCTTGGTTGCCATATGCTTAAATTTATCCTGACCGGTATAGTATTTCGCAGAACCGGAGACTTCCTCATCCACTATTTCTTCCTGAATATCAAAATAATCGTTTCCTGATTTTTCTTTAATAAATGATACAAGATCTGTCTTGAAGTTGCTCTTGAATTCCGAAACCTGTGCACTGTTTTGGAACAACAATTTCAGAATAACCCCGTCATTACTGAGGATAAGATTCTGATTTTTTAACACATTATACCTCCTGGGCGATTCGTTCCTGATATTTTCAATATGCTCCTGCCAATATTTCGTAAATTCCTCAATTGTGACTGGCGGAACCTCGGAAAATGAATCGGTTTCAACACCATCGTTATTCCCTGTATCGTCCGCGCTCTGCAAATTCTGACCGCTAATGTCATTATTATCATTTAGCGAATCCAGCGCCTGCTTAATAGAAGGCATTTCGGATTCGGTTAAAATCTTGTTTTTGATTGCCCGGGACTGAGGTTGGTTCTCCGGCTTGATTTGTTCTTTTTCAGGTGGAACGTCTTTCGGAACAACATTTTTTGCTTCCTTCGAATAACTTCCCTTATCGTCAGTAAGAACAAGAATTTCATCAGCCTCTACTATATTTTTTTTTTTAGTCTGATGGCATAGTTTTATCAGAGTTATTTCAATATGCAACCGCTGGTTTTTACTAGATTTAAGAGAGATATCGCAGGCATTGCTGATTTCCAGGCATGTAAAAAGAAAATCGTCGGAACACTGCTCTGCCTGTTGAAGATATTGTTTCTTCAACGACTCACCAACTTCGAGCAGTTGCAATGTATTTTCAGCTTTACAGGTAAGCAGATCACGCAAATGCCGGCTTAATCCGTTGATGAAATTTTGAGCATCGAATCCCCTCGTCAGGATTTCATCGAATACTATCAATGAATCCGAAACATTTCCGTTCAAAAAATTATCCGTTAACCTGAAGTAGTACTCATAATCCAATACATTCAGATTTTCTATAACCTTCTGATACGTAATATTCCCTTCAGAAAAACTGGAAAGCTGATCAAATATGGATAATGCATCGCGCATGGCGCCATCGGCCTTCTGTGCGATAATATTCAGTGCATCGGTTTCAAAAGTGATCTTTTCTTTTTTAGCAATCTGTTCCAGGTAAGCCACAATATCCGGTACCTTAATCCGGCCAAAATCAAAGATCTGACAGCGAGACAGAATGGTAGGTAAAATTTTATGTTTTTCGGTAGTTGCCATTATAAAAATGGCATGCTTCGGAGGCTCTTCGAGTGTTTTTAAAAATGCATTGAACGCCGACTGGGAAAGCATATGAACTTCATCGATAATATAGACACTGTAGTTACCTATCTGCGGGGGTATACGCACTTTCTCAATAAGCAGGCGAATATCTTCGACCGAGTTATTTGATGCAGCATCCAGCTCATGAATATTATATGAACGGATTTGATTGAACGACTCACATGACTCACATGCATTGCATGCTTCCACATTATCGGATAAATTACTGCAGTTAATTGTTTTGGCAAATATCCGCGCACAGGTGGTTTTCCCGATCCCGCGGGGACCACAAAATAAATATGCCTGGGCCAGGTGCCGTGTGCGTATGGCATTTTTGAGTGTAGCGGTTATGCTGCCCTGACCCACTACCGTATCGAAAGTATCGGGCCGGTATTTTCTCGCTGATACTATAAAGCCGGTTCTTTCCTCCATACCGGAAGCAAATATACAGATTACAAAATGCTTCGTATTGCATTGTTGAAAACTCATAAAAATTTAATCTGTTGCAGATTATGTGCTTTATGAAAAAGAAAAAATCGTTGCGGGGCCGGGAACATTATTTATTCTTCTGAATTACAATATGTAGAAAAAAAATAAGTTATTATGATGTTCATCAGGTTGTCAGAATTTTAAAAATCGTAAATTTGCACCAATCAATAATAGACCGACTGGCCCGTTAAGAGAAGATAGTTCTTTTTTCAATCACATATTGTTGAACTTAACCTATATCCAACAATACAATGAAGATTGATTCATATGATAATGTCATCAAATGGTCCTATAAGCTTGCTAAAACCTGGGTTCAGGAATATTTAGTGCCAAAAGGAGTTAATTCATCGCGCAAATTTGATGCCTATAAACGAAGCAGAGATTATCTGCCGAAAAATTTTCCCCGTAAGCCCGATGAGTATTTTAAGAAGAAAAATGTATGGAAAGGCTGGTCCGATTTCTTTGGAAAACCAGCCGGATATACCGAGAATAATTATCTCAGGTACAACGAGGCCTCAAAATTATGCATGCAGAAGGGCATAAAAAATTCCATTGAATACCGGACGTGGAACAAACGCCCTGCCAACCTGCCTGCACGTCCCGATCAGTATTACAAGGATACATGGGAAGGCTGGAAAGCATTTTTGGGCAATAATTATGACTTACCGGAAAGAAAAGTCGCCTCAAAGCTAAGCGCTTCCGATGTAAGAATCATCAAACACCAGTTAAACCTGGGTGTTTCAGGCGCCATTCTTGCCCGTACATTCGGAGTATCTGAAATGCAGATTAGCCGGATCAAACACGGCGAAAACTGGACCAAAGTATAGATACCGGATGGGGGAATATTTGGTAAGCAGACGTTCGTTACCGGGTTTTATTTGGAACAAATTATAGTGTGCGGCATATATACAGACTTTTTACTTCACCGGGCTTTTTTGTACCTATATGCTGTAATAATTTTCGATTCTCAGCCTTGCTGGGGGAAGTCCGGATATTTTCCTCAGGAATTTCAATCCCAAATTTATTTGCACTGATAAAAAAAAGTGATACTTTTGCGCTTCATTTTCATAAACCAATTAATAAAACATGAAGAACAGATACGAAACCGTTTTCATTGC
>CAYUAV010000455.1:0-3854 GCA_964442665.1 uncultured Bacteroidales bacterium | reverse complement strand
TTTTAAATCCCGGGGACATTGAATCCATTGAGATATTGAAAGACGCAGCCTCTGCAGCTATTTATGGTGCCGAAGCGGCAAATGGAGTAGTTCTGATAACAACAAAATCGGGCCAGACAGGTGGAGGGACCACTGTAAGTTATGAGTTTTACTATGGCATACAGAATCCATGGAAGAAAATAGAAGTGCTTGATGCTGAAGGATACATTACAGCCCAACGCGAATCGTGGCGTAATGCAGGACTTAATTTAAATAATATCAATGTGTTGCTGCAGGATTCCAGTGTTTATGAAAATAATACAAACTGGATTGACCAGGTAACCCAGAAAAATGCACCCTTACAGAATCATCAGTTGAGTTTTACAGGCGGTACGGAAAAGATGCATTACAATGCCTCATTGAATTATTACGATCAGGACGGGATGATAGGAAATGGACGATCCAATTTTAAAAGATATTCCGGGAGGTTTAATGGTTTCTATCAGATTAAAGATTGGTTAACAATCGGGAACCGAATTAATCTAATTCAGACTGAAAGGGTTGGAATTGGGGAAAATGATGTATTTGGTGGCATCGTATCTCTTGCCATGCAGCTCGATCCATTGTTCCCGGTACGCGATCCTTCCCTTGATACCATCGATGGAGGAGCTCATCGTGGATGGGGTCAATCCAGTATACTTTCAGCAGAATATGTGAATCCGTTGGGAGTGCTGGATGTGGATCATGCAAAAACTATTACACAGAAGGTCTTTGGTGATGTATGGGTTGAAGCCGAGATTATAAAGGGTCTTAAAATTAAAACTGATCTGTTTGTCGAGCAGGCTTATGTAAATTACTCCGATTGGGAACCTCACTATATATTTACGGGAACATCGCAAAATCAGACTTCAAGTGTGACCAAACGTATCGATCAGTACCCTGGAATACAATGGGAAAATGTTCTGGCATACGATAAAAGTCTGGGAAAACATAATTTTGGTTTGGTACTGGGTACTTCGGCAAGGGTAAATAAAGCCAGCAGACTGCAAGCTATAGGTACCGATATGTTTCTTGAGAATGATAATTTTGCTCATATTTTTGCGACTACAGCCGAGACACAAACAGCTACTGACCAAAATACTGAAGAATGGAATCCAATGCCAAGAGAAAAAAGACTGATGTCGTATTTCGGACGTTTGAATTACAACTATGCCGAACGATATCTGTTAACACTCATTGCACGTCGTGACGGTTCAAATAAACTGGCCCGCGGAAACAGATTCCAGACATTTCCATCAGTTTCTGCCGGATGGATTCTTTCAAATGAAAGCTTCTGGAATATTCCGTTGATCAACTTTCTTAAGCTTCGTGCAAGCTGGGGTCAAAACGGTAATATCGAATCATTGAATTATTTTCAATATGTATCATTAATCGAAGTGGGTGTATGGAATTATTACTTCAATGATGTACTTGCAACGGGAGCTGTTCCTCAGACACTCAGTAATAAAGATCTGATTTGGGAAACGAGCCAGCAGACTGATGTTGGAATCGATATTCGAATGCTAAATAACAAAGTAACATTATCTGTCGATTACTATGATAAGAGAACAAAAGATTTGCTGGTTCGGGCATCAACACCTTTTATTACAGGTAACAATGCACCATGGATTAATTCCGGAGAAGTCCAGAATAACGGGGTTGAGGTTGAAATGAGTTACCGCGGTATGATAGGTCAGTTTAGATACAGCGCAAATCTTAACTTTTCCACAAACCATAATGAAGTGTTGTCA
Source organism: uncultured Bacteroidales bacterium (assembly GCA_964442665.1). Lineage (GTDB taxonomy): Bacteria > Bacteroidota > Bacteroidia > Bacteroidales > UBA10428 > UBA10428. The sequence goes on along the minus strand of CAYUAV010000455.1, from coordinate 2,085 downwards.
TATGGTAATGAGAGCGGTTCCATTAACGGAGTTGGATACGGAGTTGAGGGAAGACTTATGACCAAATTTGAAGTGGGTTATCCGATAGGCTATTTTTATGGTTTTCAGAGCGATGGCATTTTCCAGACTGAAGAAGAAGTACAGGCTCATACAACCAATGGCGTTGTTTTACAGCCCCGTGCCGAGCCTGGTGATGTGAGATTTGTAGATGTAAATGGTGATAGCATTATCAATGGCGATGACAGGACAATGATCGGAAATCCGCACCCGAAATACTTATATGGATTCGGACTAAACTTTGAATTCAAAGGTTTCGATCTGAGTTTATTTCTGCAGGGAACCTATGGAAATGATATTTATAATGCACGCAGGCGATACGACGTAAATGATGTAAACCTGGAATCATGGATATACGAGGAGAGATGGCACGGAGAAGGGACATCCGATAAATATCCGCGTCTGTACCATGGCGATCCAAATGGAAACTGGAACCGGAGTGATATTATGATCGAAGATGCATCGTATCTGCGGTTAAAAGATATGCGATTTGGGTATACGATCCCCCGAAGATTAACAGAAAAAGTGAAAATATCCCAACTCTATTTTTACCTTCAGGGGACAAATTTGCTGACTTTCACAAAGAAAGACTTCCACGGATCGAATCCGGATATCGGAGCTATATGGGGTAATCTGGGATCTGGTCTGGATTTTGGATTCTATCCTGCATCAAAAACCTATCAGATTGGCGCTAGAGTAACATTCTAAAGTACATAGAAATGAAAAACATATCTAATATTAAATACATTATAGTAGCTACAATGGCATTGATAATGATGTCATGTGGCGAAGACTGGTTGAACACTGAACCTCAGGGTTTGGTTCTTGAATCGAATTATTATCAGACTGAAGACGATGCATTTGCTGCACTTGCAGCAGCTTATGATCCTTTGGAGTGGGACTATATGAGTGGTCTGAATGGTTCTTATAATCCCTTCTTTATGCTGATGAATATCTCTTCGGATGATTCGGAGAAAGGCGGAGATACTCCCGATGATCAGGCCAATATGGAACAATTTAATAACTATACCCTGAATGCTGACAATGAGATGGTTCGGGGATTATGGGTTAAATATTCCAGGGGTATTTACCGGTGCAATCTGGTACTTGAGAATACCTCCGACGATTTCGCTAGTGCAAGTACGATAAAAGCTGAGGCCAGATTCCTTCGGGCCTACTATTTTTTTGATGCAGTGCGCATTTGGGGCGATTTTCCAAAGCTCGATCATGTGCTCACACCTGGTGAATATTATTCAACAGGAAGAGCACCTAAAAGAGAAATATTTGACCTCATTGTGGATGATCTGACAACAGCCATCAGTTCGGATGCACTTAAAAGGGTAAGTCAGGTACCGGGTGGAAGAGTAACCCAGGGTGCTGCACATGCACTTTTAGGGAAAGTTTATTTATATATGGCATCTCCGTATTATGCTTACAGCGATGAGAACTATTATCAACTGGCGGCTAATCAGTTTGCTATAGTCATCCAGTTGGGAGATTACAGATTGATCGAAAGCTATTTTGACGTTAATGATCCGCGGTTGGGCCAGAATACTGCTGAATCGGTTTTTGAAATTCAGCACAGCAGTCGTTCGGAATGGAGCGATTGGAATTATGCTACACCCGGTGAGGGTAATTTTACGGCAACAATGAGTGGGATCAGGACGGGCAGCACACTTGGTCATCCGATTTATAGTAACGGATGGTGTTTTAATGTACCATCACAAGCTGATGTTGACGCATATATTGCTATGGGCGACGATGTAAGGTTCAGTGCAAATATTATCACCAGCTTTCCGGTTGAAGTAGGCGGTATAACAATTCCTTCCGATCTGGGAAATGCAACCGATACTGCAGGTCGTAATGTAACTACGGATATTGGTGTTAATTTTGCAATTGGATATCAGCACACCGGTTACTGGGTTAAAAAATATGCTATATATGCTGAATTAATTCCTGCTACAGGGGATCAATTCCACAACAATCCCAATAATATGGTAGCAATAAGGTATTCTGATGTACTACTGT
>CAYUAV010000454.1:0-3873 GCA_964442665.1 uncultured Bacteroidales bacterium | reverse complement strand
GCACAAAAAATATTTCTTTCGAAAGAACCTGTTTCAGAAGGATTCTATCTGAATTATGGCGCAACGTATAAGTATTTTGATATTGACGGGAATAATTTTATCTGGGTTGAGTATACCGGCGGTGACGGACTTGATTACCAGCATATGCAGGATATAAAATATAATATGTTCATTCATGCTATAGGTGCTTCTGCTTCCCTGGGTTATCAGTATCAGGTTATACCTTCGCTATACATGGATTTTTTTGTGGGTTTTGGTATAAAATATGCCTTTCATCAATCTCCGGAACATGTAACGGTCAAATATAACCGCGGAATCAACGATTTTGGTTATATCGGAACCTTAATGGTGGGAGGTATCAGGATTGGAATTGGTTTGTAACAGATAGAGTTTTATGAATTTATTGTTCAGTTTTGAGCTTTTATATCTAATTAACATATATTTTTTCTGCTGATATACAATCACTTAATATTCTTAATACCTGATTACCGAATAACTGGTACAGAAAAAATTTTAATTAATCTTTCCTTTCCTGTAACTTTCTTCCATTACTGTTCGTCCTACGAACGAATCAGAAACTGATGACTGTAGCCGAATACAATCTGAGTGTAAACGAGTATGCCGACCGCCTGTATCGCTTCGTACTGAAAAATATCAGGAACGAAAGTACCGCAAAGGATATCGTGCAGGATACATTTGAGAAGCTATGGGTCAAACATGGGAATGTTTCCTTTGCCAAAGTTCGTTCATACCTGTTTACCACAGCCTATCATACATTGATCGACCATACCCGGAAAGTAAAAAATGAAGTAATGCTTGATGAAATAACTACGATGGAATCGATGGAAACACCGGAAAAATTCGACCTGAAGAAAAACCTGGAGGAAGCCTTTGAAAAGCTCCCCGATATTCAGCGTTCGGTTATCCTGCTTCGCGATTACGAAGGTTACAGCTATGATGAAATTGGTGATATTACAGGATTGTCGGAAAGTCAGGTGAAGGTTTATATTTATCGCGGCCGGCTTGCCCTCCGGAAACTCATTGGTAGTCCGGAAGTATTTATTTAAGCGTGAAAATTATGCGGATTAACCGATTAAACTACGAACAATATCTGATTGATTACCTCGAAGGTAAGCTCAGCAAACAGGATAAAGAAACAATAAAACGTTTTCTTGATGAGAATCCTGATATTGCCGGAGAATTTACCAGTCTGAGCATAATGGAAACTGCACCGGGAGATCCAAAGGAAATTATCAATAAATTAAATCTGTACAAATCATTTAATGACGTTTCAACTCTTGATAAAAACAATTTCGAAGAATTTTGCATAGCCTACCATGAGAACGATCTGGATTCATTTTCACAGGAACGACTGTTGCACTTTATAAACGAGAATCCCGAACTTAAAACGCTGTTCAACTTTCATGGCAAAATCAGGATCAATGCCGATAAAAATATCCGGTTCCCTTTCAAAAAAGAACTCAGAAAAGTACAGGTCATACCCTTACGAAGAATTGTTTATTATCTGAGTGCAGGAGTTGCAGCAGCGGCTATAATTATCATATTGTTAATACCATTACCAGGCAGCAGGGAACTTACAAACAGTCAACAAAAGCCTGTTACCAAAAATACACATCAATACAATTCACATAAAGAAATGCAGGTGCGGGAAAAAAGAATTTTTACAAATTCCCTATCTGAAAAAAACAACGAGGATCCTTCTTCCGGTAAGCGGCGTGAACAACTGGCAAAAATTGATTCAACAAACTCTCAGCAGCCCGAGAAAGTTGTTCTGGCAGCAATCGATACACGTCCCCCGCAACTGGATAATAGAGTTTTACTATCTGAACCTGAAATTCCCGAAACTCATTCCATAAACAAGTTTTCTGAAAGATCCGTGCAAAATGAAACTCCGGATAATGCCGGTACTAAAAGAAGATTTAGAATACTGCCATCAAAGAGTAAAATTATATATAATGCTATGAATGTCAGTATCAAGGGATTTAATACCCTAACCGAAAGTCAGGTAGCTGTGCATACCCGTCAGGATGACAATGGTAAACTTACAGCCATTGCTATTGATGGAAATAATTTTGAATTCATGAGAAAAATACAACGTAATAATCAAAACTAAAACACATGAAAACAATAACTACTTTTATCATCTGCTGCATCGCAGCAGGAATTCTCAGCATCAGGAATTTACAGGCGATGACGCATTGGCAATACTCGCTGGTAACAGACACGCTGGAGATCCAGGAGGAAGACGTATTTATCACTGATGAGGATTCAGTACCTGTTTTATCTCTGATCGAAGAGGATTCATTACCCACCGAAAGTCAGCATAAAGAAGTCACCAAGCGAGGTGACACAACCTTTATCAGTCTTGGGAATAAAAAAATCCGTATCATTGAACAAAATGGGGAAACCGAGGTGAAAATACAGAATAAACAAGGCGATGAGGATAATTATGAGTTCGATGAAGATGAAGATGTTGTATCCGATTGGGTCGATGATGCCCTTGAAACGGATAAAAAACCGGGGAGAGATTTCAAAGGACATTGGGCGGGTTTTGAATTTGGATTAAATAATTATGTCGATAAAGATTTCTCACTGAACCGGACCCTGGAAAATGAGTTTATGGATATCAATTCAGGTCGCTCATGGAATGTTAACCTGAATTTCGCCCAATATAGTGTAGGATTCGGAACTGACCGTGTCGGTATAATTACTGGAATGGGAATTGAATGGAACAATTATCACTTCAACGATACAAACTCCATACAAAAAATGAATGGAGAAATTGTTGCAAAACCGATTCCCGATAATACTACGAAAAACAGGTTGCAGGCAACGTATCTCACCATTCCGTTACTTATCGAAGCCCAATTCCTGGGTAAAGAACGTGATGACCGGTTCTACCTGGGAGGCGGAATTATCGGGGGAGTTAAACTTTTTTCAAACACCAAGATCAAATATGTCGATAATGGTGTTAAACAGAAAGAAAAAGTTAAAAACGATTATTATCTCGCTCCTTTACGATATGGATTCACGGTAAGGGCAGGTTATAAAGCCATAAAGCTTTATGTGAATTATTATCCGACACCTTTGTTCCTGGCCGATCGTGGTCCGGAATTGTACCCGGTAGCCGCAGGACTTGTACTTTCATTCTGAAAAAGATTTGCATTATGCGTGTGATTTAATTTCCCCAATTCTTTGAATTTCGGGATCTGATACACAATAGTCGAACCTCCCCGATTATAATACATATCGGGATTCCTTTAAATTTCAGATTTGCTAACAGGCAGTATCCATAAGTACTGCCTGTTTTTTAATTGAAATTTCGGGTAATATTGCAGGAAATTAATAACATTGAAATCTCATCAATTGGTTGAGAAATGATTTTGCATAATATTTATGATCCATTCCGTCACCATTTTCTGTGCTTCGAGTCGTAAGTCGCCGGAAATTTATTCCAAAGCTGCAAAACAACTTGCCGATATTCTTATCGACAATAATATCGAAGCAGTATACGGAGGAGGAGCCGTAGGACTTATGGGTTGTATCGCCGACCGGTATATTGAACGTGGCGGCAGGATCAGGGGTGTCATTCCCGGTTTTATGGTAAACGTGGAATGGGCACATCCGGGTGTAAACGATATGTTGATTGTAAAGGATATGCATGAACGCAAAAAGAAACTGATTGAGAATACGGATGCTGTTATAGCTTTGCCCGGAGGTACCGGAACGCTCGAAGAATTACTGGAAATCCTGGCATTAAAACGTCTTGGCAAATATTTGAAACCCGTTGTTTTGCTTAATACAAATAATTTTTATGACCCGTTGATTACTTTTTTTAATGCTATGGTCGAT
>CAYUAV010000453.1:0-3879 GCA_964442665.1 uncultured Bacteroidales bacterium | reverse complement strand
TAGGCGATGATATTAAGCCAGAACCACGCAGGAATTTTATCTGCCAGCTTCTTTACAATGAAGATATGAGTATGGACTACAACCTAGATAATGAAAGATTAGGGCAGAAAACAAGAGCAGCGGTAGAAGGAATTAGATTAGTAGAGCAGAGCTTCAGGGAGCTTGAGCTTTTAAGGGATAAGCCAGAAGTAGAAGAAGCCGAATCCAATCCAGCGAGATAATTATTAACATAAAATTATGAAGAAAACAATTTATGTATTAGTTTTAGTAGCAGTCGGTGCTATCTTGGGCTATAGCTTAGCGATAAAGTATAGTGAAAAGGTCGCGGATATGCCCGAAGTTTCAATTGGCGGAGCAACTATTATGCAATCAACCACCACTCCTCCCTATGTTAAAGAACAAGAGGTTTTGAAAACAGGCAGCGGAGTATTTGGTTCGGTTATTGTTACAGTCGCAGGCGGAGGTGCTATGGATTTTTATGATGCCACCACTACGGATATAATTAATGGCAACGACCAGAGATTAGCCACCACTTCCTTGCTTTTGCTGCATTTGCCAGCCAGCCCGACAGTAGGCACTTATGAGATAAACACGGGTTTTGTAGACGGTTTATTGGTTGATTACAATGCTGCTGCTACAATTAGTTCATCAACTATTACTTACGATTAATTATTAATATACAAAACTATGTTAAGACCAGTTTTACCTTCTTTAAAAGACTCTATCAAGAAAAGATTTAAAGAAGAACAAAAGGCTGAAAAGCCAAAAAAAGAAAAAAAGGTCGATTCTAATAAAAAAACTAAAGAAAAAACTTATGAAAAAAAGAAAAAATAACAATGGGATATTCTACGTAGCAATCTCATTGGTTGCCGTATTAGCTGTTTGCAGCATTGCAGTAGCTTATTCAATGTCCCAGAATGTTAATGTTGCTGGCGACTACAATTATTACGAGGCTGAAGGGCAGCAAGCTCCAGAAGATATAAGTCTGGGAGCACAATCAGGCCCAGACCATTATCAAAGAAACTATTTTTATGCAGGTTATCAGAGTGGTGGAGATAGATATGCAACAAGTTCAACCGCTGCTACTTATACTTTGGTTTCTACTGAATTTGATGGAGATAAAACTTACATTGATTGGAATGCAGGAATTGATACTACATTAACTACAATGGCTTCAAGTACTATGTACTTCTTAGGAGAAAATATTGGTAGTGAAAGAAGCTACTGGTTTAGAAGTGCTACTACAACTGATGCAACTACTATAACATTTGCCGCTGGAACTGGTGTTGATATTCAACATGGAGATTCAACAGGAGATGATTTAGTTATAGATGGAAAAGATATAGCCAAATTAACCTTTATTAGAAAAGCTGATACTGATGTTTTATTAATAATGGATAAATTTACAGAAGGTGATTAAATATTTCTCACTTTACTAAGTGATTTAGTTATAATTCTATTTAAAAATTAACGGGTTATGATTATTTCCTTTTGAAAAATCATTGCCATTATCATTATGGATGAACAAAATGAAAACCAAGAAGTAGAGGAAACCGATGAAACAACAGAGGTCGCTGAAGAATCGTCGGAAGAAACTACTGATTGGGAGGCTAGGGCTAAAGAACTTGAAGTTAAAGCAATTAAGCAGAGGGAAAAAACCAAAGAGCTTAAAGCCAAATTAGCCGAGTTGGAAGCCCAGAAGCCTAAAGAAAAAAAAACTAAACAATCAGATGATTTTGACAATGCCCAAAAAGCCCTTCTGACAGCTTACGGGTATAAGGACAGCGATGAAAGGGACTTGATTAAGTCTTTTATGGAAAGGACTGGCGAGGATGATGTTGAGCAGATTATCAAAGATGATATACTCATAGCCAAGATAGAAAAGCTGCGGGACGAGAAAGCAGTTAAAAACGCCATACCTACAAGCAAGGGGCGTTCTGCCAATGAAACTAAAACTGCGGTGGATTTCTGGCTTGGCAAGCCCTTCAACCAAGTTCCGAGAGAAATGAGGAGGGATGTCTTGGCAGCCCGTTTAAAGCGTGAAGAAGACAAGCAAAAATACGGCGGTTAGGTCATCTGGTTCTAATTAAATGGCTATACCTAACACATATACGACAAGTGGTAGCGACCCTTCCAATATAGGCGTTTATCAAATGGAATGGGAAACAAGGCTGCAGGAAAGACTGGATAAGCCAAGCACTTGGAAAGAAGTCTGCAAAGTCAGATATTCAGATACTTATGGAGTTAATGCTCCTTATATGTCAAGTGAATTTAGCGCCGCAACAGGAACAAGAGGCAGCGCTTATGCTTGGTCTGAATTTACTTTGATTAATGACCAGTTATTGATTAATCAGTTTAGTATTGTTCCAGTAGTAATTGATAGAGCTGATTTAGCACAATGCAGTTTGCTCGGGCAAATGGAAGTCGCTGACAGACAGGCTGCATTACTTGATGATATTGTTGAAACCGCTGTTCTAGCCGCACATGCTGGCTGGACTGATTTCGGCAATGCTGATATTGGCGGTTCTGCTGGCAATATTACCGTTTCAGTTACCAATATTGACAACATTATTAGGGCGCTCAAAAGAGAGATTGCCGAGAATAATGCTCAAAATTTGGCAGACAGGAACGGTATTTTTATTGTCTGGCGAGCTGCTGATATGGAGAAATTGGAAGAATTTGCTCAGGCCAATGGCTTTGTTTTAGCTGATACAGCTTTAAAGAACGGAATTAAGAGCGGTTACCACTTTATGGGCATTGACCATTATATTTCTAATTCCCACGCATCAAACCATTTGTTTGCTGGAGTTAAGAAAATAATGACAGTCGGCGTTCTAAATTCAACTTACGGCAAGATTAACATTTTGCAGAGCCCTGCGTCTGGCGTTAGCGGTTATGGTCCTGTTTCTGGAATTGGCATTGAAGCTAGAGTTGATTATGGCGTCAATACTCCTACAGGATTAAAAACAGCGGTGTTTGATATCGCAGTCAGTTGAGCTTGTTTTTATACTTTGTCCGTCACTAAAAGGCGGGCAGAGATATGAAAATAAAAATAGGGCTAGGAATGGCAACTTTTGGCACAATTAAATCAAAAACCGCCTTTTCCGTAATTGAAACAATCAGGCTTAATCCTAGTTTGGATATATTTCCGATAATGCAGTATAGCGGATATATTGGCGAAAATAAGAATAAAATAGTTAGTGCGGCAGGTATGGGATTATGCTCCCACGTATTTTTTGTAGACCACGATTTAAGGTTTCCACCTAATGCTTTAGCTAAGTTGTTAAGCGAAGACAAGGATATAATTGGCGGACTTTATAATTTTAAGCATTTCCCTGAAGAGCCGATGGTTAAATTTTTTAAGAAGGACGGGGAATGGACAGCTAAGCTGGAGGAAAGCTCTTTAATGGCTATCCCAAATAAAGTTTTTCAGGCAGCGGCGGTTGGAGGAGGTTTCTTATTAGTTAGGATGTCGGTTTTTAACGATTTAAAAAAACCCTACTTTCCAATGGAGCAGGACGAGGAAGGCAATAGGTCAATGACGGAAGACTGCGGCTTTATGATGAAAGCCCAGAAAGCAGGCTATAAGGTGTGGTGCGACCCGACTTTAGAGCTTAAGCACATTGGGGATTGGGAATTTTAGGGCGATTATGAATATTAAATATAAAAAATATGCAATATCAACAAGTAGACCAATCAGGTGGAGCAACCACTGAAACAAAAGGAAACGATATAGTTTCTATGATTAATTTTTTATGCAACAGCGATTATTTAAGTTATTCTCCAGATGATAAAGCAATGAATGTAAATGCCGCCCTAGAAGAACTTGTCGGCAAGATTATTAATGCTGATGGAAATTGGCAGTATGATGACACTAAT
>CAYUAV010000452.1:0-3894 GCA_964442665.1 uncultured Bacteroidales bacterium | reverse complement strand
CCTGTCTACCGGAATCCTCACATTACCCCTCCTGTCCAGGATATATGCATAATACCCGTCGCCAAAAACTATGAAATCCTTATTCTCTACACGAAAATGTTCAATGGGTTGTGTTACAGGATAATCAGTTCCTCCAAACGTCCAGCCGCTTATTAAACTGCCGTCTTTTGTATAAGCATATATTTTATTATCAGCACAGGGAATAAAAATGCGATAATTCCTGTTGTTCTCATAATCAAATAAAGCCATACCCGCTGTTGCCCTTTCACGTAGACGAACAGGATACCTCTCAACATAGTTACCGTTCCGATCGATTAAATGTAGATAATTTTCCGTGCTGAACAAAAGCTGAAGTTTACCATTCTTATAGTAATCAATCTGGAAAACTTTTGAATTAATAGGTTCCGTTATCCGTTGCTTCCATAATATTCTGCCTGCTTTATTGATTAAATAAATAGTATTGCTCAGGTCCTGTATGAAAATTTCCTTCTGCTTAGTATAATGGTTTTCAACCAGATACGGCTTACAATTAAAAGAAGTGTCGAGGAGACTCTCCCATGTAGTCTGCGGTTTACCCTTAAAATCGTCGAGGTATTGAATTGAAATATTACAGTAGTTCATTCCGCTAACTTCGGTAATTTGCATGCCCAGAGGCTGTATTCGCTGGAATACCTCATAACTTTTCTCCCACGCCTCTATAACATTCCGATGAAGAATACCATTAAAAACCCGTGAAGCACGACCCAGATTTGTATAAAAGATTAAAAAAGAATTTTGTGCAAGCGTATTGTTAAAAGCTTTATATGATTCATTGGTCGACAGCGTTTTGCTGAGTACATTACTGTAAAGGAATTCACCCAGTGCATTTTTAGAATCGGCAAATACCAGGTAATTCCCTATGGTAGTATAGTAATTCTTACCTTGGATGGAGAATAAACCTCCGAATAGTATTCCGGTAATATCATCAACAGGAAATTCCACAAGGGTATATTTTGTATCGGCATCGATAGTATAGCTACTTGTTAATTGATAATAAGTGCGTCCCGTTACGGATCCCATTTTATTAATAGTCTCTTTTAATTTTTTTTCGGCTTGTGTCCCGCTGTTACATTTTATTAAAACATAGACTGACGGATCGTTCAATGTACCTTCTTTAATAACTCCGTATGCTACAGAAACTTCATTATCGATAAGTGAAAGAAATATATCCTCAAAACGCAGTTTGTATTTCTTCTCCAGCTTCGCTAGCCGACTTTTCCTTAAATCATTTGTTCCTTCTTCCTGCAGATATTGGATATATTTTTCTTGAAGCTTGCTAAAGTCTTTAGCTCCAATTGAAACAAAAGAAGAAATATTGGCCGGAAGTATTTTATCGGCTGATATATTTACAGGATCGTTACCGGAAAAGAGATTATTAAAACTTTTTTGCTGATCACCGGATGTAATAAAACCATTGAGTATAATTTGTTTTTCTATCGAATTCAGGTCCAGTTCCATCCATCCTCCAAAACCTGAATAGTTCTTTATTTTTCCGCTAAGCTCATCGCTTGCAATTACCGAGAGCATACCGTTAAATTTTCGCAAATCAATAAATATATTAGCCTCTTTACTCTTTCCTGTCGTAGAGAGGATTTTTACAAATTCCTTGTCGGTCAGCAGCGAATTGGGCAAACTATACTGCCGTATCGCATTCTCAATAAGTATTACAGATTTGCTTATCAGAAAATTGCCTTCGAGAATTGAAATATAATATGTAACAGGAGAATCGTCATTAATCTTCAGTATATAAATCGATCTTCCTTCATATTTTCGTTCAGTTTTTTTTAGTTGTTGTCCTGTGACATAAGATAAAATATCAATGGCATGCTTATCATTTTCATCCTGTGAATGTTCTACCTGAAAAAGAAATTCAGTTTTTCTCCCGCCAATAAAATGACCCGAAATGAAAATTCTGCTCCGGAAAAGGAAATCAGCTAAATCATTTGTTTGTAAGGCAAGTGAATCAATAAATTTAATATTGTGTTGCAACTCATTAAAAGGCGAAACAGAACTCAAACTGCCAAGTACCTTGTTTTTTTCAAATAAATTGGAAGCCATTCCGTGAAAATCGTTGATCTGAAATATTATTGAAGCATCGGTTGGTATTGCCTGTATCGGGTTAGAAACCGATTTACTTTTACGATTAATAAAAATAAAACCTATGATAACTACCAGTGCTAATACAAGTACTGTGGTAAATATTATGATCCGTTTCGACATAGACATATGTTTCGCTCTCTCTATCAAATTTAATTAAAACATCCTTTTGATTGCTGCTGATTTACTAACAAATAATTTTTCGGCAATGAGCATTATTTCAAACAATTATGGTCTGATTTTTGATAAAAATTCATTCATTTACCCTGTGAATTTCCATTTCACGAATACATTTAAAAAGTATCCATGAGAATTATATTACTCCTGCTGACCAGTTGCATTATACCCTATTTGTCTTACTCACAAGAAATTAAAGTTATTAATGCTGCAACAAACGAACCCATTGAACATGTCGCTATCTATAATCAGAACCGGACAAAATCTATTTTAACCAACGAAAACGGAATTGCTCCGGTCAGCGAATTCTCCGATTCGGATACGCTATTCTTTCAACATCCCTCATTTCTCCGGCTTAAACTTCCTTACAGGGAAGTCGTGTCATCAGGAATCATTCAGCTGACAAGAAAAGTGATCATATTGCCCGAGTATGTGATCTCTGCCTCAAAATACCAGGAAAATCAGCGCAATGTTTCGCACATGATCGATGTGATTACGCCAAAACAATTGGAATTACTTAGTGCACAGACTTCGGCCGATATACTTACCTCCACCGGAAATATATTTGTACAAAAATCGCAGGGAGGAGGAGGAAGTCCAGTTCTTCGGGGCTTTGAGGCGAATAAAATACTTCTTGTAGTAGATGGTGTCAGAATGAACAATGCTATATACCGAAGCGGGCACTTGCAGAATTCCATCACTATTGACAATTCCATTCTTGAAAAAGTAGAAATTATATATGGCCCTAATGCTCTGATATACGGAAGCGATGCACTTGGGGGTGTAATACACTTTATAACACGCGATCCGCAACTTGCTGCCAGGGAAGAACAATTTATAACACAGGCCGGAACATATCTTCAACTCGCCTCTGCCAACAGTTCCTGGAAGACACATCTCGATTTTGACCTGGCTTCGGAAAAATTCGGATCACTTACAAGTATCACTTATGCCGATTATGGTGATATAAGTATGGGCTCACGCCGCGATCCTTTTCTCGAGGATTATGGAAAATGTATGTATTACATCGAAAATATTAATGGCACTGATTCGATTGTTGAAAACAATGATCCCAATATTCAGAGACATACTGGATACAGCCAGATGGATATTCTGCAGAAGATTCGTTATAAACCTTCATCACAAATCAATCTGATTGCCAACCTGCAATATTCTACATCATCCGATATCCCCCGTTACGACATGCTCAACGATACAAACGATGATGGTACGTTAAAGTACGCTGTCTGGAAATACGGGCCCCAGAATCGTGTCTTTGGTTCGCTGAAAGCTGTAGTCAATTCAAGCCATCTTTTATTCGATCATCTGACAGCAATCAATGCTTATCAGTATATCGAAGAAAGCCGGATTGACCGGAAGTACAGAAATACTAATGAAACCACACAGTCCGAAAAAGTCAGTGCATACACACTGAATATTGATCTGATAAAAGAATTGTGGCGAAATTTCCGGTTGATTTATGGTTTTGAAACGGACCTAAACTGGATTGCTTCTGATGCTTTTACAACAAATATATTGACAAACGAAAGGTCACGGGCTCTGACAAGATATCCCGATGAC
>CAYUAV010000451.1:0-3897 GCA_964442665.1 uncultured Bacteroidales bacterium | reverse complement strand
ATTATGAAAATCCAAAAAGTTGAAGCAATCGAAATACTCGATTCAAGAGGAAACCCAACCGTAGAAGTGAATTTAAAGCTGGAAGATGGAACTATCTCTCGCGCAATGGTTCCAAGTGGAGCATCAACCGGAGAAAGAGAAGCTACTGAATTAAGAGATGGTGATAAAAAACGTTACGGAGGAAAGGGCGTTTTAAAGGCAGTTGAGAATGTTAATACTATCATTACCAAAGCCATTGAAGCTAAATGTATTAATAATCAAAGAGAGCTTGATTATTTTCTGATAGAACTGGATGGAACAAAAAACAAAGCTAAATTAGGTGCAAATGCAATACTTGGTGTTTCTATGGCTTATGCCCGAGCAAAAGCCCAGAGTGCTAATATTCCATTATATCAATACCTGGGAGGAAGCAATGCTCACATAATGCCTGTTCCTTGTATGAATGTCATAAATGGTGGTAAACATGCGGACAATACAGTGGATTTTCAAGAATTCATGATTGCACCTCATAACGCTCCCTCATTTAAAGAAGCTATTCGTATAGGTGAAGAAGTATTTCATTCCTTAAAAACTGTGTTAAAAGCCAAAGGCCTAAGTACTGGAGTTGGGGATGAAGGTGGATTTGCTCCCGATTTAAAATCTAATGAACAGGCTGTCGAAATGATTTTAGAAGGAATTCATAAAGCTGGTTATAAACCGGGAATAGATGTAAGTATTTGCCTTGACCCCGCTGCCAGTGAAATGTGGGAAAATGGGAAGTATAAATTTTTTAAAAGTTCTCAAAAATTGGTTTCAAGCGATGAAATGGTTAAACTATGGGAAAGCTGGATAACTCAATATCCTATTGTCTTGCTTGAAGATGGTCTTGCTGAAAATGACTGGGAAGGGTGGAAAAACTTGACAGATATTATAGGTAACAAAATTGAAATTGTGGGCGATGATTTGTTTTGCACCAATAAATCAATTTTAACAGAAGGTATTGAGAAAGGGGTCGCAAATTCAATCCTGATTAAATTAAATCAAATAGGTACTGTTACCGAAACGTTTGAAACAATCGAGCTTGCTTATAAAAATTCATACAATTGCTTTGTATCACATAGGAGTGGAGAAACAGTAGATAGTTTTATTTCAGATTTAACCGTTGCTATAAACGCAGGACATTTAAAAACAGGAAGCGGTTGCCGTGGAGAGCGTATAGAAAAATTTAATCAACTTATGCGTATTGAAAATGAATTGGGCAAATCATCACAATTTGCGGGTTTGAAAGCATTTAAGAACGCTAAACAATGATCGATAAATAATAACACCCAGCACACAACAAGCGGTGACAATAAGGGTTTCAGTAGTATGCGAAGGGTTGTAGCCCGCTTCAACTTTTCTTGTACCCTGATAGGAAATCACCCGCAATCCCTCACGGGCCATACCATGGGACCGTTGGCGATCATACTGAATAACGACTCGACAAAAGGGATTATTACAATAATTTTAGTTTCATACATAAATCTAACATTTAATTAAATGAAGTTGTCTAAAGTTTACGTAGTAAAATAACACAGAAAGCCAATATATTCAATGCTTTCCAATGAATTTTGTTTGTTTCAAACCGTACTAGAATTGCTTTGAATGCATCCAGCCAGGCATTAGTTCTTTCAATCACAAATCGGCATTTATAGAGCAAATCATCGAATAAGTAATCTTTTTCAGAACCATTGCGCTGGTTCTGGTCTATATTGCCAATAATATCATTTTGGAAGCAACAATCCCTGAAATCATCGGAATCAAACCCGGCATCGGCGTTCAAAAACAACCCATCCGTTGAAATGCCAGATTTTTGAATGTCATTAAGCATCCCTTTAAAGTTTGCTTTTAACTCAAAAGCGTCATTATGATTGCCCGGGACAGGTTCGCTACAGCTCAAAGGAATACCTTGATTATCGGTTATTATTAACATATTGCTGGTTTTGCTTTTTTTCCTGCCTTGATAGGCAACGGCTTCTCCGCCCCTCTTGGTTGGAGTATGTGTCCCGTCAAGCTGTATACTAGACATATCGAGTAAGTGCTTGTACTTGCCCAGAAGTATATACCATATTCTCTCCCAGCTCCCATCTTTGCACCACTTTTGATAATGATAGTATACACTTTTCCAGCTGTATTGGCCCCTGAAAAATTGTTTCATAGGTAATTCTCTCCATTGGCAACCTGTTTTAAGTCGAAAAAGTATAGCCTGAACTATTTGATATGATTGAACTTTAGTATTGTTCATTGAACTCCCAAAATTTAAATGGGGACAAATCTCTTTTTATTGTACTTTTAGTAATCATTGATGTTTTGAAAGAATGGTAATTAATAATTGTATATCAATTTGTTATTATCATTCTTTCTTTTCAACAATTTAACTTTAGACAACTTCATATTTAAAGATAATTGTGTGGTAATAAACAAACCCGAAATAACAGGGGTGAACTAACAACGCACACTGGTTAACAGGCTAATGCTTTGAGATAGTCCCCTGCTATTTTAAATGAATAAACATCAAATAGAATTCAAAGCAAGAGTGTTCCAGCCCGTCCCACGACCGTCCCTTCGCTTCCACACACTTGCTTTCTTTGCTAACAATTTGGATTACCAAATGGTAATTTAGTTTATGATAAATTTAAAATTCTAATAACTATTATTGTATTATGAGAATACTATTAATTGAGGATGATTCGGATATAGCTTCATTTATAATAAAAGGCCTTAATCAGGAACAATATCAGGTAATTCATAAAAAAGATGGGATATCGGGATTAGATATGGTTTTATCAGAATTTTTTGATCTTGCAATTATTGATTTAATGCTTCCCGGATATGATGGATATAAAATCATTAAAACCAGTCGGGATAAAAAGATCACATTACCAATACTAATCCTGAGCGCAAAAAGAAATGTAGATGACAAAGTTAAAGGATTGGATATTGGTGCTGATGACTATCTGGAAAAACCCTTTGCATTTTCCGAACTAATGGCACGGATCAGGGCTTTACTCAGACGTCAGGAAAATATAATTCAAGATGATATTCTAAAATTAGCTGATCTGGAAATTCATACCTGTAAACGCAAAGTATTTAGAAACAATAAAGAAATCTGTTTACAACCCAAAGAATACATATTATTGGAATATTTATTGAGAAACAAAGGACGGATAATCTCAAAAACCATGTTAATTGAGCATGTTTGGGACTATAATTTCGACCCACAGACCAATATTGTTGAAGCCCGTATTTGTAAATTGCGTGAAAAGATTGATAATCCATTTGGTAAAAAATTATTACACACTATTAAAGGAGTCGGTTATGTTCTTGAAGAAAAAGGATAATATTTTTAATTCACTCCGTTTTAGGCTATCAGTTTGGTTTTTATTAATCTTTACCATTTTATATTTTATCGTATTCTTTATGGTCAAATGGTACATGACCAAAAACCTGATAAATCGCACGGACAATATTCTAATGGAAAAGATCAATACTAAGATATGGTTAGGATCTCCTGCTGAAAAAGATTTAGATTTTGTGAAAAAAGAATTTATACATTATTCATTTTCTGAAGGTATCAATAATGTATTTTACTTGTACCTTGATTCAACCTATACAGTTCTGGCAAGTTCTGATTTAACACCTTGGAGGAAATTGTATTTCGATAGGAACAATATACCATATTTGCAGGATAAACCAAGTAAAAGGCAAATAAATACGTTATTAGGATTAAAAGGAAATAAGAAAAAACAAACAACAGTAAAATACCTTAATCATAAATTCAGGAGCCATACCATTATTCAAACTATTCCTGTTGAAGGAAGTAAAGATAAAATAAGGGTAGCTTTTCTTTATTTTAATAATAATTATATTCTTTTTATT
>CAYUAV010000450.1:0-3904 GCA_964442665.1 uncultured Bacteroidales bacterium | reverse complement strand
GCTGTAGGAGACGAATTTGGCAATTCGGTAGATATTTCCGCAAATTATGCTCTGGTAGGAGCCTATACGGAAGATGAAGATGAATCAGGAGAAAACACTTTGAATTCTGCCGGTTCAGCTTATCTTTTTGAACGCAATGGAAATGGAAACTGGAGCGAAGTCCAGAAACTTGTGGCATCCGACCGCGCTGAAAATGATAATTTTGGGGTTTCAGTGGGTATTTCGGGGAATTATGCCATTATCGGGAATTGTTTTGCAGTACCTACCAGCAACGGATCAGTCTATATTTTTGAATCCTGTACTCCGAATAGCAATCCTGATCCGGATAATATACTGGAAAACGGTGATTTCGAATCATGCATCTTATCGCCGTGGTCAATATTTAATGCGGATTATCTGGGTGTAACGGTCAATGCGGTACTTGTCGACGGAACCTGTACCCTGTCGGGAATAACCCTTTCAGCCGATCCCCAGCCCTGGGACTCACAATTGAAACAGGAACTCTCAACAGGCCAACTCGATAGGCTGGAAAAGGATTCTGTCTATGTACTTACATTCGATGCCTGGGCGGATGCTGAAGAGAGGCAGGTGCGGATCTCATTTGAACAAAGCGTTGATCCCTGGGCAAATATTATGAATGAAACTATAGTTCTGGGTCCGGCTGCACAATCGTATTCATTTGAATTTGAAGTCCATAATATTTACGCCGATATGCAGCTTTCCTTACAGGTAGGTTCGGAAATCCCGCCGGTTACCTTCGACAATGTGAGACTGGTCAAGAAAGTCGGTGGAAACCCAACTGCTGTTGATCAGGCAGGAAAGAACACGATCCGACTATTTCCGAATCCGGCATCTGACTATTTACATATAATCACAGAAGATGGTTCAACAGTGAAACTATATAACAGTGCAGGTTTATTAATAAAGGAAGACATTTCGGTAAAAAGCAGAGTAAATTTTAATATTACCGGTTTGCCCTCCGGAATTTATATTATAGCTGTTTGTAAAGATAACAACCTTTACTTTCACAAGATTGCTATACAATCTGCTCAATAAAAAACAGATTTAAATTTAGAGGTTATGAAAAGATTACTTCTTTTTATACTGTTAAGTCCTGGAATATATTCATTTCTGAGCGCCCAACTCTCAGGAGTGAAAACTATAGGCGATGGCGGCGACTATGTTACTTTAACTGATGCAGTGCTGGATGTGAACACAAATGGTCTAAATGGGAATGCCATTTTTGAAATTATGGATGGTTATGACAATACAGAATATATTCATATTGAGTCTTATCCCGGTAATGATCAATATACACTGACTATTAGGCCAGAAGAAGGAGCAACTGAAGTAATTGTAAGAGCTTCAGGTGGTTCTGTTCTTGAAATGGACAGTACAAACCATGTAATTATTGATGGACGTCCGGGTGGTACTGCAAACTCATGTGCACTCAAATTAGTGAACAGTAATAAGGGGAACTCACAAGCAATTTATACTTATGAATCTAAAAATTCAATAATCAGAGATTGTAATATTCGTTTTGATGGTACACGAGGAGTATGCATTCTGTATGCTGATTCAAGCATAGTGGAACAATGCGATATAGCAACAAATACCACCGGCCCTGTAAGTAATGGGGCTACCATAGGTATCCTTAATTCCAGAAGTTCCAATACAGCTATCAGGAATAATAGAATTCATAACCTTCATGTAGAATCTGTAAATGTTATCTATGGCATCCTTATCGATTTGTATGAACCAACAATAACTATTGATTCGGTATATGATAATTTTATTGCCCTGAATACAGATGCTATTGACAGTTCTGCCTTAGTAACGGGTATTTATGTTACAGATCGAGAAAACAGTCAGTCCTATATTTATTTTAATTCAATCTATCTAGGAGGTGATAATATACAAGGTAATAATAGCTATGCACTTAACTACGAAGTTTCGGGTGAAGGAGTTATTATGAACAATATACTTATTAATAAGCGATCAAATGGTTCAGGTGATGGCATTCATTATGGGATAAAGATTTATAAGAATGGAGCAGCCACAATAACTTCAGATTATAATCTGATCGTAAGTGATGGTGTGGGAGGCATAGTGGGAAGCTATACAGGTGACGGACAACTTGATACAACTCTTCTCGATTGGCAAAACCACACCGGCTGGGATATGAATTCTGTTTCAAAAGAAGTTGAATTTCAGGAAATTGAGAACGGAGATTTACATTTGACTGGCAGTTCACTGAATGACACTGACCTACACGGAATATTTATTCCTGGCATAAATAACGATATTGATGGTGAAGAACGATGGATTGACAGTACATTTATGGGTGCCGACCAGCCTTCTGTTTGCATACCGGGAACTGTACCTGATCCTGAGAACATCATCGTGAACGGCGATTTCGGAGCCTGCACGTTATTACCATGGTCCCTTTATTATGCGGATTATCTGGGCGTAACAGCCAATGCTTTCCTCGTTGACGGAACCTGTATTATTTCGGGAATTACCCTTTCAGCCAATCCCGAACCCTGGGATGTTCAGTTAAATCAGGAATTGTCACCTGCTCAACTCAGCATGCTCGAAAAAGATTCAACCTATATACTTACATTCGATGCATCGGCTGAGTCCGGGGACAGGCCATGCAGGATCTCATTTGAACAAAGTGTTGATCCGTGGGCAAATATTATGAACGAATCGATAATGCTTGGTGTGGAAACCGAATCATATGCTTTCGAATTCACTTTGGATACAATATTTTCCGATATACAACTTTCACTGCAGGCAGGTTCGGAAATCCCGCCGGTTACCTTCGACAATGTGAGGCTGGTCAAAAAAGTCGGTGGAAACCCAACTGCTGTTGATCAGGCAGGAAAGAACACGATCCAATTATTTCCGAATCCGGCTTCGGAGTATATAATGGTAATAGCTGAAAACGGCGCAGAAGTGAAACTATATAATAGTATGGGGTTGCCGGTTAAAACGCAGGTTCCGGTAAATAACCGGGTACATTTTAATGTAATCGGTTTACCTGCAGGAATATATTTTGTTGAAATTGCTTATGAACATAAAATCTATGTAAGTAAAGTTGTTATTCAATAGATTACTTATAATAATCTGATTATCAGAAACAATACTTACATGGTTTCATATGCAGGTCTATGGCCTGCTTCTTTAAAATTACTATGACATTATCATGACAAAGCATTAATTCCAGGCAATAGTCTTTGTGGTAAAAGTTATCCTCACCACTGGTGCAGATCAACACTTTATTTTTTCCCTTAGTGGGAGAAGGTTTTGCCAGGATACCGGCCCTGAAATTCCAGGGAGAAACCGGATTATTACCGGCCCATAAACCCAGCTTTTTTTCACGGGCATGCTCCTCGGCCCTCGCCAGTTCTGCATCGATAGCATGGGGCCTGTCATACCAGGCATAACCGTTTTTAACCAGGTCTTTATTTATGTTTGTACCTTTAATAAACAAAAAAACACTGGTTTCTTCACGGCTCAGGTCTTCTCTGAGCTGCACGGAGGCCTCAGTCCAAAGGTATTTTTCAAGATAAGCAACGGTTTGTTCTCCAAACGCTTGTCCGTATTCCGGCGCATCGATACCGTATAAATGCACGGTAAACGTACTGTCCGCTGTCTGAAACAGAAGCATATCACCGTCAATTACCCGGATAATTCGGCCTGTAAAGGACTGCGAATACATCGCTGCCGGAATAACAAAAAAAAAGTATAGGAGAAGTCTGAATCTGATCATGCTATTGCATACCATAAAAACAGTTTTGAAAAACATTTAACAAGATCAAATTTAATGATTTAAACATAATTCCGGTCAGATACTCAGGCGCTCAGCTTTACAATGAGTGAATTGTATTTTCTGATCGCA
>CAYUAV010000449.1:0-3906 GCA_964442665.1 uncultured Bacteroidales bacterium | reverse complement strand
CTATTTAATCTACTCAGATTTCCAAAGACCAATATTTTAATGTGCGTAAAAATCGTACGCAAACTTATAGATAGGGACCATCGCTGGCCTGCTGTTAATAGCGCTGAACTTATTGAGAAAGAATATGCAATGAAAATACTCGCAACCGAGTATTCTATCGGAGGTACTGAATCATCATTATCACCTGATGTAGGACCACCGGCGCCTACAGATGCAAAACCAAATGATTTTGGGAAAAATGTTTTTGACAAATTAATGAAAATACCGGTACTTACCCTCTATTTTTTTGATTCAAACAGTTCAGGCGCCATGGCGTATGGCGGTTATAATCTCCGAAGAGGTGATAATGATGGGGTACATCGATGGGGAGGAAACAATCTTGTCGGACCTTTACCGGAAGGTGAAGGGCATTATATACGTGATTTACAAAGTGATCTGCGTGAGCTTGGTTTCAATATCGTTGGTAATCCGGATGGAGGTTTTGGGAGGAGAACAGAGTGGACTGTCAGGGAATTTCAAATATATGCGAGGATGGCATATATTGCGAAAGAAACAAATCCTGGTGCAGGTAAGTATATCGATAAATTGTCTCAAACCGCTAATGTTTTTATCTATAATGGCCCGATTTCCGGTGTCGTCAATTTGGAAACACGTGTAGCAATTCAATACTGGAAGACAAATAAATGGAGATGTCCGGTGATTATTGGAGCGTGGAATGTTCAAAATAATCAACCGACAACTATTTGGACAAATGCCGCTTATAACGATGAAATGTTTAATTGTAATGTTTGGCTGCATGATGATATCCAAAGCGGAGCGTCATACAATTCAAGAACGCCTCGATTTTTTGCACGGGATTTTACCGGTTATTATAATGATCCTGAAGATCTTAACGTGAAATTATCTTCAGAAAAATCTATTGTGCTTGGAAAGTTTGCAGATATTGCAGATGACAGAAACTGGCCTGGGGCCAACCCTCCTCCTCCGCCTTTTAATGGTCAAGTTTCATACCCGTTTAATATTCATAGGCATTGTTACCCAAATTCGGAGATTCTCCCCTTAACTCTAATCGGAAAAGAATTAAATAATCTATCGGCTGCGGAATTATCAACTTTTAAGGTGATCCGGGCGGTTTCAGAATTGGAATGCCTTGGTTTTTTTGATTGTCATACGGCATATGACAGAGCTTTTTTTTCAATGGGACTCTGTCACTGGACTCTGGGATTAGTACCGTTTTATCGACCTACAAGAACAAGAAATAATAGTCTTGGGAAAGGAGAGTTGTGTGCCTTTTTTTCTTATCTTAAACAAGAAGATATAACAAGTTTTACCAAGGCCTTCAAGTTTTTTGGAGCGGATGTTGTTGATGATTGGGGTGATGACGGAGATACGTTATTTGACCAAGGTGACGGTTTAAGAAAATATGTAAGCTGGGTCAGGCTGCAGAATGAGAATAGTGAATTTGTATCACTCCCCCTGCAGGGAGACAATGCCGCAAGTGCGGATCAAAACGAGAGAGACAAGGCAATACTCTTTGCCGAAGCGGAAGCAAATTACTTTAAAACCTGGCATTGGTTTTACCGGTTTCAAATGGCTTGTCGTACAATTCAGGGATTGAGAAAAAGAATGTGGGATATGGCCAGGTTTAGAATCGAAGATACCTTAAATGCCTCTTTCCCGGACGGAACGAAAATAAATAATATCGTACCAAAAGTAAATAATACCACCCCAAAAGTTAAGGACATTTTCAAATCAGAATTAGCGATAGCCTGTATTTATAGAATACATATTTATAATCCGGTAAAGATTTACTACAACGATATGATAAGAACCGATACCAACAGGCCGCCGGGCAATTCAGCGAGTAGTAAATATAAAGGAATAATATATATTGCATTACTGCGGTCGGCAACAATCAGTAATAATAATCATCGAAGAGCCAGCCTCAGCAATCAGACAGTTGATTTAAATCATATAGAAAATTGGGGTGATACCGAAGAAAAAATAATTACTGATGAATTGGTATATGAAGCCAGTCAGACAAATAGTGATATTGCTCAAATCCTTCAATGGCCTAATTATGCAAATAGAAACTCAAGGTATTATGTGCTAGGGGCACAAGGTTCTAATTATCAAATACAAATTGCAGCCTTAACTAGAGATACGCGCGCGCCGGGTTTTCAGTTGGATGAATCCGGTTTTTAGGATTTAAAATTGAAATGAAGTTTATAAAAACAAGAGGTTTTAAAAGAATTTATTATGGGAAACAATAAAAAATCTTTTTCTGATAAATTGCTAAAAGAGATTGCTCTCATTCTTTCTCCTCTACGTCAATTAAACTCAACAAACAGTGTTTTCGGATTGATGAGGGATTTAGGCTGGAAATTGCCTGCGTCGGACCTCTTTTCAAACGGATTCCAATCGTTGGTAGATGAAGTAAATGCATTAATTGCAAATGTTTTCAAAATAGCGGATTCCGTAGGCGACGAGGATTACCTGGAATTAATAATTGTTATAAAAGAAAGTATCGAATCTGTTGTTGGGATTATAAAGGGTGCCAATGGCTTGCGCAAGGATATAGAAGCTGAACTGAATGCATACCGGAATTTTATTACTGAAAGTGGAATTGCATCGGAAGAATTTCCCAAAAGACTACTTGATTATTTATTAACTGTTTATCTGCAAAACAGGCAACCGAGAGTATATAGTATTTTACATTTATTAGGGATATTCGAATTAGAAAAAATAACAGCCGCACACACATGGGAGCCTGTACATCCAGGTTCTCAATATACAATTAGAAAAATATATTGGACCAGAATATCGAAACTTTTTTCCGATCCTCTTTACCTTGCGGATGATGTTTATAATTGGCATCCGGAAAAAGATTTTAATTCCGATCTTTTTCTCTCAAGAATGGAACTCGTATTAAGGAGTTTCCTTATTCCCGGCGGCTTATATTTACAAGATCAGAATGTAAATACGGTAATTAATCCGGATTCAGATACTCATCAGGAATTAAGAATCCCACTTTTACAGAAAGGACTGTGGCCGGATACGTATATTGAAGCCGGTATCAGCCTGGCACCTGTGGATTATTCAGCGGGACCACCGGTAAAACCTAAGGGATTGGGAATATTACCATATTTATTGGGGATTGCGACAATTACTGAAGATATCGGTGAAAATTGGCAATTTGCTGTTAAAGGTTCACTGAATATTGACTCCGGTCTCGGGTTATTATTAAGACCCCCACATGAATTGCAGATTGATATGAGTCTCTTTTCGGACCCGTTATCGAATATCGATGGTCGAATTGAAGTAAGTCTGCAAAGGTCATCCCCAAATGACGAGTTAACACTTATTTTCGGTTCACAAGAAGGTTCCAGATTAGGTTTTAAGGATATAATTCTTAAATTTATCGCCGCAACATCTCCTCAGAAGCAGGAGCTGATAATTGAGTTCCTGATTAAAGGGTTGACGCTCGTTATAGACACCTCAAGCGGCGACGGTTTTATACAAAAACTATTATCCGGAATCAGTGTCGAATCGATTTTTGACCTTGGTCTCGGCTGGTCTAATCTTGACGGAGTTTATTTTTCAGGAAGTGCCTCTCTGGAGGTTATGATTCCCATCCATAAAAAGCTGGGTCCCATCAATTTCCAAAGTATTTATATAATTATTGAGCTGGAATCTCGCAAAATAAACCTTACGCTTGCCGTTTCACTCGATGCACAATTAGGTCCGGTGGCCGGAAGTGTGGATAAAATAGGTTTGAAAATACCTTTTAGTATTCCCGAAGACGGCAATGGGAACCTGGGGCCATTGAATATCGATGGTATCAAATTCAAACCGCCCATGGGCGCGGGGTTGGTGGTGGACGCAAGCGGCATTACCGGCGGCGGG
>CAYUAV010000448.1:0-3907 GCA_964442665.1 uncultured Bacteroidales bacterium | reverse complement strand
ATGGAAGAAGGCTCGGCTCCCGGCGAATTAAAGGCCGTCTTCAGCAATATAGAAAATAATGGGGCTCCCTGGCAATTTTCACCCGAAGACCGCTTATTGTGGGCAAAAGATCTGGAATTGAAGGTTCATTAACAGTACGATTTAAAAAACGATTTATGGAAACCCGAAAAATTGATATCCCCGTAATGGCCGACCTTTTCGCAAAAGGAGAAAAACCAGAGTATCTATTCTGGGTGGGATGTGCAGGAGCTTTCGACGATCGCTATAAAAAAGTAGCAAGAGCCTTTGCAAAAATCCTTACCCATCTCAATGTCAGTTATGCGGTTCTGGGCAAAGAAGAATCTTGCACAGGCGATCCTGCGCGACGTGCCGGTAATGAAATGCTGTACCAGATGCAGGCACTTCAGAACATAGAAGTATTTAAAGCTTACGAAGTAAAAAAAATACTTACGATATGTCCGCATTGTTACAATATTTTCAAAAATGAATACCCCGATCTTGGAGGCAATTACGAAGTAATCAGCTATGTCCGATTTCTCGATAATGCAATTAAGGAAGGATTACTTAAAATCGATAAGGAAGTCCTGAAACAGGCGACTATCACCTATCATGATCCTTGTTACCTGGGCAGAGCCAACGGAATTTACAACGAACCCCGTTCAGTTCTCAAAGCGTTGACACCTAACCTGATTGAGATGGAACGAAACAAGAGTTTTGCCTTATGTTGCGGTGCCGGTGGTGCACAAATGTTTAAGGAAGCAGAAAAAGGCGATAAGGAAGTTTTTATTGAACGCACCGAAGATGCCCTTAAAACAAAAGCTGAAATAATAGCTACGGCCTGTCCGTTTTGCATGACCATGATGACTGACGGACTGAAATATAAAAACAGGGAAGAAGAGATCAAAAACTACGATCTGGCCGAACTGATCGTACAGGTATTGGATATTTAGAAAATCATAACCCAAATTATAAATCAACAAAAATGGAAAACAGAAAAGTTTTAAAATCCGGTGAATTTCTGGTCGAAGAGATTGAAGCAAAAGATATATTCATTCCCGAAGAGTTTAATGAAGAACAACAGATGATCGCCCAGACTTGCCGTGATTTTCTTGAAACCGAAGTCTATCCGAATGTCGATGCAGTTGATAAACAGGACAGGGAACTCATGAAATCGATGTTGAAAAAATCGGGTGATTTAGGCCTTATGGGAATTTCGATACCGGAGGAATATGGCGGCTTCGGACAATCATTTGTTACCCAGATGCTGGCCGCCGAAACCATTGGAGCAGGTTATTCTTTCTCAGTCGCTTTTATGGCTCATTGCGGTATCGGAACTCTTCCTATTATGTATTACGGAAGCGGTGAACAGCGTTTGAAATATGTAACTAAACTGGCTTCGGGAGAATTATTAGGCGCCTACTGCTTAACCGAACCCGGAGCAGGGAGTGATGCAAATGCAGGTAAAACCAATGCAAAACTTTCTGAGGATGGAAAATATTATATCCTCAATGGTCAGAAGATGTGGATCACCAATGCAGGCTTTGCCGATGTGCACACTGTATTTGCCAAAATCGACAACGACAGGGTTTTGAGTGCATTTATTGTCGAATCCAATTCTCCCGGTGTTGTAATTAATCCCGACGAACATAAAATGGGCATCAAGGGGTCGTCGACCGCACAAATATTTTACAACGATGTAAAAGTACCTGTTGAAAATTTACTCGGACGTCGCGGTGAGGGTTTCAGGATTGCCCTGAGCATTTTGCACATGGGCCGGATAAAACTGGGTGCCAATGTACTGGGCGCTGCAAAAAAAGCCATTAACGATTCGGTTCAATATGCTAATGAGAGAAAACAGTTTGGTGTTCTGATCTCTTCCTTTGGCACGATAAAACATAAACTTGCACAGCAGGTTATCAAAACCTTTGCTGCAGAATCGGCTAATTACAGGGTAAGTAAAGATATCGACGATTTGATGATAAAATACAAAACTGAAGGATGTGACCAGGGTAAAGCCTCCATCGATGCTATAAGCCATTATGCTGTCGAAGCTGCCATACTTAAAGTATACAGTTCTGAAGTACTTGATTTTATTGTTGACGAGGCGGTACAAATTCATGGTGGTATGGGCTATTCAGCCGAGATGGCAGTTGAAAAAGCATATCGGGATTCAAGAATTAACAGGATTTTTGAAGGTACAAATGAAATTAATACCATGCTGGTTCTAGATACAGCCATGAAAAGAGCAATGAAAGGAGATTTTGATCTTTTCGGGGAAGCTGGAAAATTATATGCATCGCTCGATAAAATCAGTGATGGAAAAGCAGCCGCTGAAGATTACTACCAGGAAAAGCTGAGGTATATTAAAAATTTCAAGAAAATTATTCTCCTTCTTATTCACGGAGTTTCAAAAACTTTCGAAAAAGCTCTTATCCAGGAGCAGGAAATATTAAATAATATATCGGTAATGATCATGGAAACCTATGTGGCAGAAGCATCAGCACTGAGAGTACAAAAAATAGAAAGTATGAAAGGCGTTGCTGCAGCATCGCTTTACAGGGATATTATTGATGTTCTGGTGTACGATGCCGCAGGTAAGATCCGAAAATCTGCCATGGATGCTATTTATTCCTATGCTGCTCCTGCCGATACTGCAAAATTAGTCAAGGCTGCTGATATTCTTACCACAGTTGCCGGAGTTAGCGTAAAAGTTGCAAGAAGAAGGATCGCTGATAAATTAATTGAAGATAACTCCTATAAGTTTTAAGTCGGATAGTTATTGTATTACCACTTTTTCAGCAAGGGAGACTTTACTGATACAAAATAAAAAACCCGCTCAAATGCGGGTTTTTTATTATTATGCCTGTGCGGTAGGTCCGCCAAAATTAAGCGGAATATTCGGCATACCCCCGCCTTCCACTTCTTTGATCGGACCATGTGCCGATTCGAATTTTGCTATATTATCCTTGAGAGCTAGTAACAAACGCTTGGCATGTTCCGGAGTGAGGATAATCCTCGATTGGACATTTGCTTTTGGCATACCAGGCATTAATCGTACAAAATCGAGAACAAACTCCGAAGATGAATGTGTAATGATCGCTAAATTGGAATAAGTGCCCTGAGCAATTTCTTCCTTTAGTTCAATACTGATCTGATTTTTATTTTCCTTTTTTTCTTCCATAGCAATGCATCAATTTAAATTATATTCTTGCTTCTGCTTGGGTTTCTACTTCCTCCTGCGGTTGAGTCAAAGTATCGAATTCTTCCTGTGAACCAACAACAAGAGAATCGTAAACACGGACACCCGTGCCTGCCGGTATTAAATGTCCTACAATAACATTCTCCTTCAATCCTTCAAGTTCATCAACTTTTCCGAAAATAGCGGCTTCATTCAGTACTTTCGTAGTTTCCTGGAACGAAGCAGCTGACATGAAGCTTTGCGTTTGAAGCGCTGCTTTTGTGATTCCCTGAAGAATCTGTTCGGAAGTTGCCGGAACGGCATCCCTGGCCTCGGCAAGTTTCATATCCTTTCTTTTTAGCATCGAATTTTCGTCGCGTAATTTGCGTGCAGTGATAATTTGTCCGGGTTTCAATGTCTGAGAATCGCCTCCCTCGGTAATAACTTTCTTGCCAAAGATCCAATCGTTCTCTTCCATAAATTCCCATTTATCGACCACTTGTCTTTCAAGGAATTTAGTATCACCCGGATCAACAATTTCAACTTTACGCATCATCTGACGAACGATGATCTCAAAGTGTTTATCATTAATTTTTACACCCTGTAAACGATACACTTCCTGTACCTCATTTACGATGTACTCCTGGACTTTCGTCGGGCCTTTAATCGATAATATATCTGATGGTGTTATAGCTCCGTCGGAAAGAGGAATTCCGGCTTTTACATAAT
>CAYUAV010000447.1:0-3915 GCA_964442665.1 uncultured Bacteroidales bacterium | reverse complement strand
ATTC
Organism: uncultured Bacteroidales bacterium; assembly: GCA_964442665.1. Classification (GTDB taxonomy): domain Bacteria; phylum Bacteroidota; class Bacteroidia; order Bacteroidales; family UBA10428; genus UBA10428. The sequence continues at coordinate 3,911 of CAYUAV010000447.1, read as the reverse complement.
CATAAGAAAAACAATGCTCATTAGGGATTAACCGGCACACTAGCTCAATCCTATATAGGTTTATTAAACACCCGGATATTAAGATTTTAAAATATGATCTGATTCTTTTTGGGATATCATGGGCATTTCCCCTTTAAGAAGTTTTTCAGCACTAATTTTCCTGTTTTTGTTGCTGTTTTTTGAAGAGATAACTTGTATCCCTTCATAACCGGGCATATTTTCATGGCATATAAAAATCCCTTGATCGTCACTTATACTATATCCCCAACCCGATTCGTACTTTATAATCTTTATGTATTATCGGATTGAAACAGAACTCCGGACCTGATAACAATGCAATTGCTTTTGAAAAAGAAGACTGAAGAATTTTAATTATAATTAAATTAGGACTTTTAAATTTAAAATTTATGTTATCGAATGGCAATTAAAGTTCTGGTAATTAGTAATTTCCGATCCTATCATTCTTCACGTCCCGAGGCTGAAATGTTCATTAATCTGGCTAAAACGGGATTAAAAATCACCATAATGACTTATGGAGATTCTGCATATGTTGAAGAATTTCAGAAAGCAGGTATACATGTTATTGATTTTCATCCTGAAAAGAAATTTAATAAACAGGAAATTGGTATTATCCGAAAGGAACTCATTGAAGGAAAATATGACATCATGCATCTATTCAACAGCAAATCGATTGTAAACGGTATTCGGGCTGCAAAGGGAATTCCGTTGCGCATTGTACTTTACAGGGGATTTGCCGGACACGTTCATTGGTATGATCCTTCAGCCTATTTAAAATATCTGCACCCCAGGGTCGATAAAATTATATGTAATTCAAAAGGAGTGGAAGAAAGTTTTCACGGGCAGTTGTTTTTTGATAAAAGAAAAGCAATAACAATCATTAAGGGACACAGCCTGGAGTGGTATAAAAATTATTCTCCCGCTGATATTAAAGAAGAATTTAATATTCCTGAAAATGCGTTTGTTGTTGTCATTGTTGCCAATTATCGTCCGATGAAAGGTATTAATTACCTGCTTGAAGCCATGAATTATCTGCCTGAAGAACAACCGATTTTTTTGCTGCTTGTCGGAGCTAATATGAACAACCCGCAAAACATGAAAATAATTAACCGAAATAAAAATAATAACAGGATTATTCTGGCAGACCACAGGGACGATACCTTGAATATTGTCGCCGCATGTAACGCAATTGTTTTATCTTCAATTAAAGGTGAAGGATTGAATAAAGCTGTTATTGAAGCTATGGCTTTAGAAAAACCCGCTATTGTTACCAATATACCCGGCAACAGAGATCTTGTTGAGCAAGAAGAGAACGGGCTTGTAGTTCCCCCACGCAATGCAAAAGAACTTGCCAGGGCAATTTTGTATTTGTATGAAAACCCGGACCGGTGCAAACAGATGGGAATAAGCGCACGGAAGCATGTAGCAACAAAATTGAACCTGGAAAATGCGATTATTCAGACTAGGAAATTATACGAATCACTCTGTAGATGAAGACTTTTCTATTTTTTGTAACTAGACTCAATCAAATTTGTATGCCTTCAATTGACATTTAAAACTTTAACATAAATACATAATCGTTATGTGAAATCACATTTAATCGTCCTGCAATATGAAAAGTCGGGAGTTAATTGGTCTTATATTCTACTGACTCAGATTCGAAGACGAAGAAGAATACTGGTAAACTACCTCACATTCAATTTACTATTTTGCTAACGGAGTGCTGTATTTTTCTGTTATTTTATCATTTTTTAATATAATCATATCAAAAATTATTTTACTCCAAATTAAGATACAGGGAAAACCCTTTAAAGTGTAGGGTTTTACAAATTCTTCACGTAAAAATCTTGGGAAGATATCGGTCGGTGACAAGGTTGTCAGAACAAAGGCACAAACAAACAAAATAATGTTTAAAGTACTTTTCTCACTGGAAATAAACCAAAGTGAAACACCAGTCGTTGCAATAATGAATGTCGCCGATTCTGCCTTATGATTAAATATCACGATCCAGATTAAAATAGAAGTCAAAGTCAGGTATTTGAATGTATAATTATTATATTCTTTCAATCTGAAAAGTGGAACCAGGAATATAATCATGCCTATCAGAACAATAATATTTTTATTTATTTCAAAGTTAAACCAGGAGTGTAACCATCCCATAACTGAATAACCGTATGAAATGGAATGATCATGAGATAACATATCTCGATAACTAATTAATAATCGAATATATTGGTCGAAGCTTACAAAAAGCAAAGGAATAAAAAATAGAATACCAGCCCAAATAGTTGTATATAAAGCCAATCTCCATTTGTTGGGGTAAAAGAGAAATAGAGCTAATCCTACTATTCCGAATAATTTAATGTAAGCTGAAGATACAATGCATAATGTGGCAAACAAATACTTTTTATTTTCTAGTAATCCAAAAGATAAAATAATTAATCCTGCTATTAATGGGTTTGATTGTTCGTTTTGCATTGATGTCATTAGTTCAATTAAAACAATCAGAAGGATCACTCCTTTTTTAAGGTTATTTAATCGAGGCAAATAATAAATAGCAAACAACATAAATAATGCGTTTAACAAATTCCATAAATTCAGACCAATCCAGTCGGGGAAGATGGCAAATAATCCAAAAAAAGCTGAAAATGTAGGTGTATACTTATATAAATCCCAATGTTCCTTAGGATACAGGATATATAGGTCCTGATTGTTTTTTAAATGGTGGAATGACTTTTCAAAAATCGTATAATTATTATATCTATTATATACTATTCCACCATCGACATATGTTTTAGTTCCGGAAACCAGAGACTGAATACTTGCTGCCAAGGCAAATAATGTAAGTGTGACAATTAGATTTCTTTTTTTTGACACTATTTTTTTGATCTTATCTTTCACTTCTATCATTATTTAATTTGACTTACTGCATATTCTTATTAATACATTTATATTCAAAAAGAATGTGGATTTTTATTACAATAGTCACCTTATGGTTTTTACTGTGATATTCGTAAATAAATCTTTATATGGCATTCAGTTAAGTTTTTCTTAAGTTTATAATTCTTTAGCATACTCTTATTTATTACATTATTCTCTATTTCTTTTTGCATTAATATAAAATTTGGATTTTTATTTAAAATAGTCTGGAATTCTTTATCAGGATCTATTCCTTGGGTTTTAATATGACTTTCTTCAAAAAGCAATAAACCATGAACATATTTGGTAGGCGGTGATATATCGAGCAGGAAATAAATGATCTGATAGGTATTTCCGGTATAAACGATATCGCTATTAGTCATAATTGTTTTCAGATAATTAGCTACTTCATGCGGGCAATCGGTTTTATCGTAAAAATCCTTTTTCTGAAGCAGGATATTAATTATGATAAAAACTCCAAGTATCGGATAACCGATCTTTTTTGTGAAAAGAAGTTTTAATAGGGCAGGCTTTTTAATTCTATGGTCGAAAACATTGCCTGCAATGAAAGAAACCGGTAACATCAATTGTACGGTATAATGTCCGAAGCGCTTTCCGAGAAGTAATATGCTCATGAAACAAAATATAAGCCAGAGATACATAAATAACTTTTCTGCGATGAATATATCCCTGAATTTGTATTTAGAAAATAGCGACCAAAAAAAGAATATGGAAACAGGCAGGAAGCGAATAAAAAAATCAAAAATCCAGACGACAGATTTGAAATATTCTTTATGCTGGGCATAATTCCCGAAAGCCAGATAATTGATCTGATGAAAATCGTTAAAATGTCCCGTAAGGTAGAAAGCAAGGTTGACAAGAATAAAGGGAGTAAGAAAAAGTAACCCTGATAGAACATATATACCGGACTTTTTTAAAGTCAGTCTTTTGTCAATGATATCAGAAACGATCAG
>CAYUAV010000446.1:0-3916 GCA_964442665.1 uncultured Bacteroidales bacterium | reverse complement strand
ATCCTTTAATATTGATTCGAAACAATTTTGCCTGAATATCCTCCCACTCCCATCGTTTTCTTTTTTCACAATTATTCAGTTTAATTTCATGCATCCCTGATAGTAATTGGAGTAATGAATTCTGATTACTTGATAACTGGGCAAACTTCCTGTTATCAAGGTCCTTTCTTTTTTTCATGAATTGTAATGTCCACATCAAGTATAACAGACTTCCGATGATGAATATCAGAAAAATTTTCAGACTGAAAATGGCAAGAACAATTCCCATTATTGTCATAGAAAATACTGAATAGAATAAATCTATCGTTGTTTGAGTCAAGAATATTTCGATACGTTTATGATCGGCGACTCGCTGCAATAAGTCTCCCCGATTCTTGGTTTCGAAAAATGAAACCGGCAAACGCATTAATTTTATTAAAAAATCAGAGACCAGATAGATATTAACGCGCGAACCCAGATGAAGAATGATCCAGTTCCGGATAAACTCCAGTGAAAACCGGCTCGTTACTAAAATCAACTGAGCGATAAGTATGGTAACTACAAGAGAAAGATTTGGTATTATAATTCCTTTATCGACAATAGTTTGAAACAGGAATGGGAAAATGACCTGAATAAGCGCACCAATCACTACGCCAAAGATAATCTGTGTAATTAAGGCTTTATACGTTCGAATATATTTCAGTAAAAAGGATAATTTGCTTTTGTTGATCTTTTCATCCTCCGTGGTGTAAAAATCGGGTGTGGGTTCGAGCTGAAGACAAACTCCCATGGGCTCATTATCTTCAACCGTTGAGGCCCAGCATCGAAGGAATTCTTCACGGGAATATACAGCTTCCCCAAAAGCAGGATCAATTACATAAATTTTATTGCCGCGAATCTTTCTTATAATAACAAAATGTTGCTGATTCCAATGAGCTATGCAGGGAAGGATAAGCTGATGCTCAACTTGTTTCAATGTGAGTTTTACCCCGCGTGTACGAAAACCAATCGATTCGGCAGCTTCACTGATACCCAGCAATGACACCCCGGCACGATTAATAAAAGTTAGTGAACGTAAAGTTTCGAAGGAATAATGTTTTCCGTAAAACCTGGCTATCATTCTCAGACAGGCAGGCCCACAATCGTTGGCATCATGTTGCAGGAAAACCGGAAACTTAGACATGCGGTTAAATTGAAACCTTAATTCTACGAATCTATAAGGTTTTACTGAAAAATACCATATTTTTCTTAACTATAGTATTACCGTTTGTTGCAGTGTTCGTCGAAAATTCAATATATTCCTTTCCCTTCCGGTCTTTTTTTGTTTATCCGATTTGCCAGGTACATATGGGATGGTGAAATAAAAAGTAGTTCCTTTGTCGACCACAGAATGAAACCATATTTTACCTCCCAATAATTCGACCAATTTTTTTGATAAACTTAATCCCAATCCCAGCCCTTTTCTCTCATTATCCGGATCGTTGAGTTTACTAAAATTTTGAAATATTTCGTTTTCTTTCCCTTCCATTCCTCCCACTCCTGTGTCCTTAACAAAAAATTCAACATCGTTTTCTTTCAGCTCAAATCCGAATTCAATAATACCATGTGATGTGAATTTAAAAGCATTGGATATCAGATTGGTCAGAATTTGTGTCAGCCTGAATGAATCGGTTATAATATCAACCTCTTTCAATTCGCGCGGAATAGTTAACAGAAAAGCGACATTTTTATCCAAAATGTGCTTGTGCAGTGAAAAATACGAGTGGATTTCCGAAAGTAAATCATATAACCTGCAGTCCTCCTTGGAAATTTGCAGCAAGCCGGCTTCAATTATGGAAGCTTCAATAATATTATCCATTTTATTCAAAAACTCCTGACTGCTTTCACGAATATGTGCAATATAGTTTTCCTTTTCTTTAACATCAATGTTGTTCATCTCAATAAGGTCGGAAAAGCCGACAATGGAATTAAGCGGTGTCCTGATTTCATGGTATAGATTTCTGAGAAAAACAGATTTTGCTTTTTCTACGCAATTGTTTTTTTCGTCAAGCAATTTTTCGAGTAATTCAATTCTCCTCTTCATATTATTGTACTCTGCTTCCCTATGCCTTGAAGCTTTTCCCTTTCCAGCACTGCTAAATTGCTTTAAAAATTTTGAAATGACGCCCAGGTTTTTCATAGAAACGATTTTACTTTTAGCCCAAGTTTTTTATCCTATATAAAATCACACAGATAATAAAAGGGTCCGGATACATTTACCCGGCCCTATGAGAAACCCTGTACTTCTGTGAATATCTAATTCATCTTTTTTAGTATTCGCCGAGCCTCCTTTCGGTAGTATCCATCGGAGGAGGCAATTGAATTAAAAACCTCCCGTGCCTTCTCGTTTTCATCAGTCATCAGGTAACATAATCCCAGATACCATTCTGCTGATTCGATAAATGCATTTGCTTGATGATCGATAATTCTTTTAAAACTTTTATTGGCTTCAGCATATTGCTTAATTTCCATCTGTGAAATTCCTGAATAAAGATTCAACCCAATTCGTGAATTGTCAGTTTCAAGAATTTTCTCGAAAAGCACAATCGCTTTTGTAAATTCTCTGTTTTCATAGTGCAACATCGCCAAACGTAAATCGCTGTCCACAATATCTTCAGCGGTTCGGAAACTCATATTGATATCTGCCGGCTGGTAATACTGAGCATATAGGGTTGCCGACGACTCCGACCGTTTTAAAACTCTGGGCACCAACACAGATAATACAATGAGAATGGCTGCCACACCTGAAATTGCATACAGCGATTTTTTCTTTAAATTGGGAATATCAATAGTTTTAATCCAGGGACGATATGTCTTCAAATAGATATCGTTAAGTTGAGTCTGAAGTTTCAGCGTATCCTGATCGTACTTTTCCGATTTTTCGCTGCATCTCGATTTCAGATTGTAATTCTGAATTATCCTTCAACTCTTTTTCAAACCATACTTGTTCGCTGGCACTCATAACGCCATCTAGGTATCTATCCACGTACCTGGAATAGTTTATTTCCTGTTTCATAGCAAAAATTATTTCAATTTACATAATATCAGACATATACAATTATAGTAAAACCTTCAGTCTGCTAGAGTTACCATATAATCTTATATAATCAGAAATCCTGATGCAATAAGATGCTCTCTAAACTATCAGAGTATAAGTCAACCAAATAAATCCAACAAAGTTCTTACAACCCGGTTCAATCAACCGGTAGTTTTACTTTATGAGTAACATTACTTTATTTAAAAGTATTTTATCCTATATCAGCCAAACTCTATTTTCACAACAGAGTTGCTTCACTAACTCTGCATTTCTAATATTCTTACATCTCAAAAAAAGGAGGCGAGATAAAATCTAGATGAGGAAAGGAATTGAAGTTATGTGCCGTTAAAACCATCTTCTATCTCGCCTGTATTACCCTTTTTTGTTGAGAAAACAACCAAATTTTCAAATATCCTAATTGAATCCTGGATCATCATCATCCGGTATTTTTCCACCGCCACGGATTTTCGACATTTCTTCCAGGTTCAGAATTCTCGTTTCTTTATTCAATTTTTTTGGTTCATCAGTAAAATTTTTCATAGTACAGGGGTTTTTAAAGTGTTTCGTTTCTATATATAAGTTCCACTTAGTATTAAAATGTCACCGGCTTTTTGCTGTTTTTTTTAATCTTGTTAAGAAATAATTTTTATGTGCCTATAATCCAGTGAGTTATATTCTTCATTTTTTCACTTTATTTTCCTATTTTCGAAACATAGAGGCCTGTTTTTCATGAAAAATCTCATCAGCATATTGATTTTATTCACATTAAAAGAAATTCTGATAGTTTCGCTTTCAACTGTCTATGGCAGAAATATGAATTCTTATCAGATTGAAGATTCAATTAAAACTATACTCGATTAT
>CAYUAV010000445.1:0-3938 GCA_964442665.1 uncultured Bacteroidales bacterium | reverse complement strand
CTAAATATTTGTTTTAAAATTCTGACCGGAAAACCTGAGGCTGCTATACCTGCCGCCATAAAACAATTTCAGATCGGCTGTCTGGTTACCGATTTCGATCCGCTGCGAACAAAACAATACTGGAAAAGCATTGTTACCGGAAAAATTAGTATTCCTTTCTACGAGGTGGATACCCATAATATTGTTCCGTGCTGGGTAGCTTCACAGAAAGAAGAATATGCAGCGTATACGCTGCGGCCAAAGATCAGGAAACTTTTACCTGAATTTCTTACCGGATTTCGGGAATTACCCGAGCAGAAGAATAATCCGTTTAAAGGAATTATAAATGACTGGGAGGCCATTTATGAAAGTATTTCGATCGATACATCGGTTCCTGTTATATCAAATAAGGTGTCGGGTACAACCGAAGCGCTATCAGTGATGAATAATTTTATCAGGGAAAAACTTCCCGATTACAGTTCGTTTAGGAATGATCCTAATCAGGATGTTTTATCAGGATTATCACCCTATCTGCATTTTGGGCAAATCTCAGCGCAGCGTATAGCACGGGAAGTGATCAGGGAATATAAAGATGATACACGTGCAGCTTCATTTCTTGAAGAATTAATTATCAGAAAAGAGCTTTCGGATAACTTCTGTTATTACAACCCGGATTATGATAACCTGAATGGTGCAAAGGAATGGGCGAAGCATTCACTTGATATGCATAATAAAGACGAAAGGGAATTTGTTTACACTCCGGATGATTTCGAAAATGCCAACACTCATGATATATTGTGGAATGCCGCACAAACCGAAATGAAGAAAAACGGTAAAATGCATGGATATATGCGTATGTACTGGGCGAAGAAAATTCTTGAGTGGACAGTAAATCCCGCTGTTGCCCTCAATATAGCAATTACAATGAATGATAAATACAGTCTCGATGGACGCGATCCGAATGGGTATACAGGTTGTATGTGGTCAATTGCGGGAATTCACGACAGACCCTGGGCTGAGCGTTCGGTATTTGGCAAAATCCGATATATGAACTGTAATGGTTGCAGGCGAAAATTCGATGTTGATGCCTATATACAGTACGTTGATCAAATACGAACCTGAATTTTTCATCGGGGAAATTCATTCTATTATTTTTGAATGTCTATCAGAATTTTCAGTTGAAATGAAAACCAGATCGAAGCCCCGCATACATATAATTGATAAAAACTCAGCTTATCGAAAAGTGATTGAAGGATTAATCCGGGCGCTGGGTTATAATTGCATTACTTCTTCGGAGTGTTGTGAGCAATTACTTTCATCAAAATATCAGCCTGATATAATAATTCTCGATCACAAACTGGGTGAAGACAATTTATCAGGATTGGATTTCCTGCGATTGTATAGCTCATTACGTTTTCCCCATACCCGGTTCCTGTTTCTTTCTTCCTGTGCGGATATAGATATAGCAGTGACGTCGATACGTTCAGGTGCATATGATTATATTATCAAAAGTAAAAAGGGTCTGGAACGTCTCAGCAAGCGGTTGGTGATGCTGGTTAATGCATTTCATATAAGTCATCGGAAACAGAAACAGTTAAGAGCAGCAATATTTTCACTGGGAATGTTCAGTCTGATTTTTATCCTCGTAATTCTGCTATATAATCATCAGATGTTATAAAAAGCGTTTGAATTATTTTGTCACAAATCTATTCATATCTTGCAGCCCGTAATTTTTTCACGGTATAGTCTTTTTTGTAAGTTACAAGACTCATTCCTGTATTAATAAAACCTTCCTGCGGAAAATTGCGCATAAAATAATAGTTCGACAATAAAAGAGGGTTATTATAGTATCCGATGCAATCGCACATGTTTTCCTCATAGTAGTTCAAAGCCTGAATAAAATACATCGTCAGATCGTATCCCAGATAGGTATAGTTTATACCATTTCCTTTACTCGTAGTTTTATAGGGCTCGTAATGCAATTCATTACGACACTTCTGAACAAATAATTTTACCGGATTTTCGGTATAATCGATATAAAATGGCGAATATAACGTAACCTGCAGTTCGTGAACGACATCAATTCTCAGGTTATCGAATTTTTGCCAGGCAGGAAAACCGAAAACTCTTATAGGATAATCGCGCAGAAGAAAATGCAATCGCGAGAGAACATTTATCACATCCGGTTCATATGTTGAGAAAACAACAACGTTATTCATAACACTATCATGTCGGAGAATTTCACTTATATGAATTTGCAGAGAATCGTCGATGACAATTTCGTTAAATGATACGGGCTCTAAACCTGGCTTCGATGATAACTGATCAAGAAGCATATTTTTGAAAACCGAAGCTTCTTCGTGGTATAGCGGATTTTTTTTCGTGATAAATATAATGTTCTCGTTTTTTAGTGCTGAGAGGTATTCTGCATATTGTTTATACAAAATCATTTCGGAAGGAATTACCTGAAAAAGAAAAGGATTGTCCAGCAAATTCGAGTCGCCATATGCCAATGGCGGAACAAATGGAATTTTCCTTTCAAACGAATAAACCGAAACCATTCTGACATTTTCATTTGCATATGGCCCTATGATAAGATCGGGTTCTATAATATCGAGATCTTTAAGAATTTTTTTTAATTTGCTGGTATCAGCCTCCGTATCGTATACAAAAAGGCTTACGTTATGGCCGGTATTTTTTAATGAATCGAGAGCTAACAGCATTCCTTCATATAACTCAGCTGCAACACGACCTTTAAAAACTTTTGATTTTATCCGATTGAATTCCGAAAGGGTATCGGCTTCCGGAATGGTTTCGGAAAAAAAGTTTTCTCTTGCATAGAACGGCAGGAGTAAAGCGACTTTAATGACCGGAGGCATTCTTTTTAGTGTGGCTATTGAGTCGCATTGGTAGAAACTCAATTTAGGATGGGAAGTGACCATGAAAACCGTATCGGTTACTTCAAATGGTACCGCAGCAAAATCAGGTGAAACAGGAATGGTAATAATCTGGCCTTCTTTTAATCCCCATCTAAGTTCCTCGTTGGCATTCAGTAAATCTTCGATTGTCAGATCATATGTTTCAGCGATTCTGTACAACGTATCACCCTGCTTTACAACATATCGTATAATTCTTTCCCGGGTAACGCCCGGTTGTGAATAACTTTTTTCGTAAAGGTGTTTCTTTGGTATTTTTACAACCTGTCCTATCTGAATACCCCCTTCCGATCCGGGATTATACTTATAAATCTCTTCAAGGGGAACATTATATTTCAGATGCAGGAAAAATGTATTTTCTTTGGATTGTACCGTATGATAAATAAAATCATTGTCGGAATAATCCGATTTGGCATTTGTTTCAGCAGGTTGAGTGGTAATAGCTTCACGAACTGGTATTTTCAGGGCAAGTCCTATCGACAGGGGATTGATTGTAATACCCGGATTTGCAGAAGCTATATCGTCCTGTGTAACCCCATAAGCCTTACATATCGAATACAATGTTTGTCCCTGTTTAACAGTATGAAAATAATACGTTTTACCCTGATAGATGATTTTCTGGTCCGACTTTTCAACGGGTGTGGCTTCAAACTGATTATAGGCAGGAATGGTTACGAAAAGAAAAATGCTTAAGCTAAGCCATACTATTGTGAATATTTTATTTCTCATTAAAAGATGGAAAAAGTATTTCGTTATATTGTTTGCTAGAGCTGGTTAAAGTTTCATGGTATTATGATTTAGCAAGAAAACTATTGATATTGTTCTCGATTCTTTGTTTCAGATTCTTTATATCTGCTTTAACGAAGGTATCGCCCGTAATATTTTCAAACAATTCAATATATCTGTCGCTGACTTCATTAACAAAATCGTCTGACATTTCTGGTACTTTTTGCCCTTCTTTACCCTGAAACCCCTTACTTATCAGCCACTGGCGGACAAATTCCTTGGATAGCTGTTTTTGGG
>CAYUAV010000444.1:0-3941 GCA_964442665.1 uncultured Bacteroidales bacterium | reverse complement strand
CTAATGAAACCACACAGTTCGAAAAAGTAAGTATATACACACTAAATATTGATCTGATAAAAGAATTGCGGCAAAATTTTCAGCTGATTTATGGTTTTGAAACCGATCTGAACCGAATCGCTTCTGATGCATTTGCGACAAATATCTTGACTGACGAAAGGTCACAAGCCCTGACAAGATATCCCGATGACGGCAGCAATACAGCTTCCTATGCAGCATATTTCAATTATAAAGGGAAAATAGGCTACCGGTTCATTACTTCCTTCGGGGCGCGCTATAATTACTCCATCCTTAATGCCAGGTATAGTGAATTTGTATCCGATGCGATACCTTATACATCATTTCATGTTGAAAATAGCTCCTACACGGCATCACTCGGTATTATATATCTGCCATCGGATGATTCAAAAACTAACTTGTTACTTTCAACCGGTTACAGGGTCCCAAACCTAGACGACCTGACTAAAATAAGGGCCAAAGGCGATCAGATTACCTTTCCGAATCCTTATGTTGAACCTGAGTATACTTATAATGCTGAAATAGGGATTTCAAAGACTTTCGATGGATATATTCAAATAAACGGTACCTATTTTGCATCATTTCTCACGAATGTTATTGTTCGTGTTCCCTATACTTTCGAAAACGGTTCCGACACTATGTATTATGATGGTTCCTGGCTGAAAACCTATGTGAATGATAATTCGAACAAAGGTATTATCCATGGTTTCAGTCTGAGCCTGATTTCCGATCTTAACTCAAACGTCACCTTTAAGGGAACATTAAATTATACCTATGGCCGCGATTTAACACGGGATGAACCCCTGCCCCATATATCTCCCGTTTTTGGCATGGCTGAAATTCGATATGAGATTAAAAAATTCACCCATGAATTTTATTTCAATTACAGCGGATGGAAAAAGATTGTAGATATGCCCACCACCGGTGAAGATAATGAAGATGAAGGTACAAAATACGGCTTCCCTGGCTGGTATACTTTGAATTTCAGAACAACTTACCGGATCAACCCCAATATCTCTTTACAATTCGCATTGGAAAATATTATGGACAACTTTTATAAACCCTTTGCCACTGCAGTTGCTGCCCCCGGCATAAATTTCATCGGTACCTTACGGGTTAATTATTAAAATGTATAAAGCGAATAGGAAATAGTGTCTGATCTGTAAAATATCCTATTTTTATAAACAAAATATTAATTCGTGCCCAAAATTCTGCTATTCTGGTTCTTCATTTATTTCATTGCCAATGAAATTCAGAGCAACGATTTTACAGATAGCTGTCGACATTCCACCGGGACTGCCTATAAGCTTACAATTGTTTCAGGTAATAATCAGTATACACGTTCGGGGTTGCCATTCAGGTCCCCGTTAATAATAAAAATTTCTGATAGTACGGATCAACCGGTAAAAAATTTCCCTGTTAGTTTTTTGCTCGTAAATGAACAGGATGAAGAAATTTCGGAATTTCTTAAGAATCCTGTTTATTCCGATTCATTGGGGATTATTACACTTTCAGTTAATAAAACAAGACGACCAGGAGTGTATGAGATATTAGCAGGCTGTAATGAAGAAGTTTTATGCACTCCTGTGATCTTTAGTCTTCATGTTCGAAGAAAAAAGTGGGTCCTTCTCCTGATAATAGGCCTCTTGGGTGGTCTTGCTCTTTTCTTTTACGGAATGAGCCTGATGAGCGAAGGAATGCAAAATTCTGCCGGTAACCGGATGCGGAATATTCTCGCCAGTCTGACACATAACCGTTTTGTTGCTTTGGCATTAGGCGCCCTGGTAACCATGATTATTCAGAGCAGCAGTGCTACCAATGTTATGCTGGTGAGCTTTGTTAATTCAAAGCTTCTCAGGTTCAGACAAACCATTGGTGTAATACTGGGTGCTGCAATTGGTACAACCATTACTGCCCAGATCATAGCATTTAAACTGACCGATTACTCACTATTATTTGTAGTAGCCGGTCTTGTGCTTCAGTATTTTAGCCAGAAACATAATATTAAAGAAATAGGTAAAGCTGTTCTTGGTTTCGGAATTCTTTTTTATGGCATGTATATTATGTCCGAATCCATGTATCCCATGCGAACGTATGATCCGTTTTTACAAATTATTATCCGATTGCAAAATCCGATACTGGGTATTCTTACTGGAGCTATACTCACAGCTTTAATTCAAAGCAGCAGTGCTTTTATCGGTATACTCATTATATTGTCCATGCAGGGACTATTGACCCTGAGTGCAGCTATTCCCCTAATTATTGGAGCTAATATGGGTACTTCCGTTACTGCTATTCTAGCTTCTGTGAACGGTTCGAGGGAAGCCAAACAAGTTGCCCTGGCTCATACTATCTTCAAGATCATAGGCGCAATTATTTTCGTTTTCTTTATACCCTCGTTTATAAAGCTTGTTCTCTCAATTACTCATGACCACGGTCTGGCAAGTTCAAGCCAAGAACAGTTTATTGCCAGTCCAAGGCAAATAGCCAATGCACATACAATTTATAATATCGTCTTATGTTCCTTGTTTATTCCTTTTACTAATAGTTACTCCCGTTTTATAAGCTTGATTTTTCCGGCAAAAGAGTTGGAAGAAGTACCTTTCAAAGTACGATTTCTTGACAACAATTTGTTGATTGCGCCTGTCCTGGCTATGAATGTCGCACGGCTCGAACTGGTGCGGATGATAAAGAAAGTTTACTATATGACTGAAAAAATCATTCGCCCTTTTCTGAATAAGGATCCTGAGATTTTAAATGAAATTGAACTGGCTGAAAAAGAGATCAATTTCTTGCGTGATCAGATTGTGGAATATCTGATTAAGATCACACAGAACAATCTGGCTGCCGATGTTACTAAAGATTCGTTTCTCATGATGAATGCAGTGCGTGAATTTGAGCAAATTGCTGATATTAATTCACACCAGCTAAAAGAAAAAGCATTAAGCTGGTGCAACAGCCCGTACCATTTCTCACAGGAAGGAAAACAGGAAATAATTCAATACCATGAACATACATTAAACATCCTTATCCAATCGTTAAAGGTATTTGAAGATTTCGATCTCAAAGCTGCCAAACGCCTGAGAGCGCAGTATAACCAGTACCGGGAAGAATATTTTGAGCTGGAACGCCAACATTACGACAGGTTGAGAGAAAATGTGGAGAGCACGGTTTCAAGCAGTAAAACTCACCTGGAAATAATTACCCTGCTGCGTGTCATAAGCAGCCATGCTATAAATACTTCACGAATAATAATTTCTTATAAAGGAAACAAACGTAACAATACTAAAATATGACACAGGTAAATCCGCAAATTGAAAGCAGTTGGAAAGAGGCACTTACTAACGAATTTAACTCGGCTTATTTCGCTTCACTCAAGGAATTTCTTATTGAAGAAAAGAAAAGATATACATTGTACCCGCCCGGGAGTAAAATCTTTAATGCCTTCGATCATACTCCTCTTGAGAAGGTGAGGATCGTAATACTGGGTCAGGATCCTTATCATGGTCCGGGTCAGGCACACGGATTGTGTTTTTCGGTGCCGAAAGGTATAGCACAACCACCGAGCCTGGTCAACATATTCAAAGAGCTGAACTCCGATCTGGGTATTCCCATACCCAATCATGGCAATCTGGAACACTGGACAGAACAGGGAGTCCTTTTACTAAATGCCACGCTCACTGTCAGAGCTAATCAGGCAGGATCGCACCAGGGAAAAGGTTGGGAACTATTCACTGATGCGGTAATTCGGAAAATTTCCGAAACGCGGACAGGAGTAATTTTTTTACTCTGGGGACGATACGCCCAAGCAAAAGAAACACTGATTGATACCCAAAAACATTTTGTTCTCAAAGCCGCTCATCCCTCCCCCCTTTCTGCATTCAACGGTTTCTTCGGTTGCAGGCATTTATCCAAAACCAATG
>CAYUAV010000443.1:0-3945 GCA_964442665.1 uncultured Bacteroidales bacterium | reverse complement strand
AAACCCTGAATAATAAGATAAGGACCAGGGAGGATATTCAGAAACTGACCAAACATCCGCTCATAGGTCATGTTATCGATTCAAAATACACTGACTTTCCTGCTGCACTCGAAGAACCAAATTCTGTCCTGACCGAATCATACAGAACCCTGCGTACCAATCTGCAGTTTGTAATCGATGAATCAAAATCGAATATTATATTGGTCACATCAGCCATTCAGGGAGAGGGGAAAAGTTTTACCGCGTTAAATCTGGCCTCGGTATATGCTTTTTATGGCAAGAAAACCATTATGATTGATTTTGATCTCCGAAAATCTAAAATCAAAGAAAATCTTGGTATAGAAAACGATAAGGGATTAAGCAATTTTCTGAGCCGTAATTGTCAGCTCGATGATATCATAATAAAAAACAATCGTATCAATTTTGATCTCATTATTTCAGGGCCTGTGCCACCTAATCCTTCGGAACTGGTATCATCGGAATTATCGGGAGAAATGCTCATAGAGTTAAAAAAGTGCTACGACATTATCCTTATCGATTCTCCTCCGCTCGGTGTTGTATCCGATGCAATGTTGTTATATCCGCACAGTGATGTTACATTACTGGTTGTTCGTTATAATTATACCTCGATAGAAGTTCTTGAAACACTAATCGCCGATTTGGATACCCGGGAAATTAAAAAAATTAACATTGTATTAAATGATGTTTCGATGTCCCGGTCCCGTTATGGTTATGGATATGGCTATGGCTATGGTTACGGCGGAAGAGAGAAATCAAAAAGGAAGTTTTGGTTAAGGAAATAGCATACGCTTCACTTTTCGGGATCTTCAAAGTCAGGAATATCATTCATAAAAGTAACATTCCCTTTTTCCTGATCGACATAACAGCAATAATGTTTCAGTCCATTCGTAACCAGAATATACGTTGCATTGACTGAACGGTTATAGGCAGCAGCCTGGTCGAAAGTTTCCTGGTTGATTGAAACCGATGTGGCCTTGCATTCCACCAGCATCCAGGGTTTTGCATTACGACTGTAGACAACTGCGTCATATCTTTTTGCAAGCTTATTAATCCGGAAACCTGCTTCTATCGATATCCATGCATTGGGCACTTTCTTCTCTGTTATAAGAAACTGTATAATATTCTGCCGCACCCACTCTTCCGGAGTAAGAGATACAAATTTTTTTCTGATGGCATCAAAAATTAAAGGTTTGTCCTTCACCTTTTCAGATATCCTGAAATTATAGGATGGCAGGTTAAGTTTCTGTATCGGATCGGAGGTATCCATCATATTACAGCTGCAAATTACTAATCTTTTTCTATTTTAGTGAGCTTAAATTTCAGGCATGGAATATGACAAAATAATGGCCGACCTTCAGGAGAAAAAGTATTTTCCTGTGTATTTCCTGATGGGAGAGGAAGGTTATTATATTGATAAAATCAGCAATTTTCTGACTCATCATGTGCTTAAGGAAGAAGATAAGGCATTTAATCAAACCATACTTTATGGCAGGGATGTTGATGCAGCAGCAATTATCAATTCTGCCAAACGTTTTCCGATGATGTCGGAATACCAGGTAGTTGTTGTTCGCGAAGCACAACAGGTCAGGAATATCGACGATCTGATCTATTATGTTTCAAATCCCCTGAAGTCGACAATCCTGGTTATTTGTTATAAATATAAAAAACTCGATAAGCGAAAGAAACTTTTTAAAGAACTTGAAAAGAGCGGAGTTATTTTCGAATCAAAGAGGTTATATGAAAGCCAGGTTCCTGATTGGATCAGTCAGGTACTGAAAGAAAAAGGTATTGCCATCCAGCCTGCAGCGGCCCTGTTGCTAACAGAATACCTGGGTAACGACCTGCAGAAAATTCAAAAAGAGATTGAGAAACTTGTCATT
This sequence comes from uncultured Bacteroidales bacterium, assembly GCA_964442665.1. Taxonomy (GTDB): domain Bacteria; phylum Bacteroidota; class Bacteroidia; order Bacteroidales; family UBA10428; genus UBA10428. The sequence continues at coordinate 2,044 of CAYUAV010000443.1, read as the reverse complement.
ACCCTTCGGGCAGGGGAGAAGAGTATTAATACATCACATATTGAAGAGAATATCGGAATCAGTAAAGATTATAATCCTTATGAATTACAGAAGGCACTCGTCGAGAAAAATGCGCTCAAAGCATTTCGAATAGTTGATTATATGGGACATAATCAAAAAACCAATCCTTTTTCGGTAACCATTGCTTCGCTGTATTTTTTCTTCAATAAGGTATTTCTTTTATCGACAATGAAAGATAAGTCGAAAGAAAATGTCCGGGAAAAATTAACTATTCAGCCTTACTTTTTGCCTGAATACAGTAAAGCATCAAAAGTATTTCCGCCTGCTAAAACTTTTCAGATCATACAGTGGTTAAGAGAATATGATCTTCGTTCGAAAGGCGTTGATAACCTTTCGGCCACGCCGCACGATCTTTTAAAAGAATTGGTTTATAAGATTCTCCGGGTATAAAATAATAATTTTAACATAAAATATTACAAAACGCTATGATTACTATTCTGCTTATAGTTATTACAAGCCTTATTTCCATAGTATGTTTCGGGCAACGCGAACTTTTCAGTCGTCTGCAATTTAATGCCTACCAGATCATTCATCGAAGAGAATATTACCGAATGGTTACTCATGGCTTTGTGCATGCCAACTGGTGGCATCTGTTTGTAAATATGTTTGTGCTGTATTTTTTTGGCAGGAACGTTGAAACAATACTTCATTCCCTTGCCGGCCAGAATTTACTTAAATTTCCGGTGCTGATTTATTTGATCCTGTATTTAAGTGCAATTGTTTTTGCTTCGACCATAAGCCTTGTTCGCTATAAAGATGCGATCTGGTATAATTCTGTCGGCGCCTCGGGAGCCGTTTCAGCTATCATGTTTTTCAATATTTTCTTTAATCCCTGGCAGAAATTATACCTGTATGGGATGATAGGAATTCCGGGTATTGTTTTTGGCATACTGTATATCATCTATTCTCAATATATGTCGCGCCGGGGAGGTGACAATATCAATCACGATGCCCATTTTCTGGGAGCGGTTTTTGGATTTGTCTTTCCTTTATTTATCGATCTGCACTTGTTCAGGTATTTTATCTCACAAATCGGTTCGATTTTTTAGGATAATACGGAAATAATTCATCAACCAGACGGTTTTGCTGCAAACAATTAAGAAAACTAATTGATAATTAATAATTTGAGGATTGGAGTTTATTTGAAATTTGTTTAGGGTTTATTGTAATTTCTGCCAATAATTTCTTTTCTTGCAAACACTAACCAGTTATTGCACTATGCCATTCAACTACATCTGTCATAACGGTAATTTTTTAAAGGCTGACGAAAATAACCTAACTCATAAAAACCGGTCTTTCTGCTATGGCGATGCCTTATTTGAAACTATTCGTTGTATCGGAACACAACCCCAGTTTTCCGAAAATCACTGGAACAGGTTAAGCCAGGGTATGAAAATACTTAAAATGCAAACCGGCGAGAATTTTTCGAGACAGATAATGGAACAATACATCGAAAAGCTGCTCAATAAAAATCGCATTTTCAAAGGAGCACGAATACGACTGACAGTCTATCGCAATGATGGAGGATTATATTCACCGGAAGATAATTCGGTTTCCTGGCTGATGGAATCATCAGCATTGGAATATGAGCACTACGAATTAAATCATACGGGATTATATATCGATATATTCGATACAATACACAAACCTGTTACTATTCTTTCAAACCTGAAAACCACAAATGCACTTATCTATGTGCTGGCTGGTATTTTCAGAAAGGAAAATAAACTGGATGAAAGTCTGATACTGAACCAGTACGGCCGAATTGCGGAGAGTATAAGTTCGAATATATTTTTGGTAGGGGAAGAAAAAATAATAACACCGCCACTCGCTGAGGGTTGCATTGCAGGCACCATGAGGCATACGGTAATTCACCTGGCAAAACATGCCGGCTATAAGGTCGAAGAACGTGGTCGTCTGGAAACGAATCTGCTTTTTGCCGATGAAGTATTTCTTACCAATGCTATCCAGGGAATTCAATGGG
>CAYUAV010000442.1:0-3950 GCA_964442665.1 uncultured Bacteroidales bacterium | reverse complement strand
GGTGCCGACAGCTCTTTTGTAAGGCAGATTCGTCTTGCTGCCTTTAAACTGGAATTCAGGCATCCGGTCACTGAAAAAACAGTATCGGTACAATATAAGTTACCGAAAAGGTTTTTCCGGCCTTCGCAGGACAGCGATGAGAAATACAAAATTTTGTAACCTCCTTTAACCTATGATTCAGATAACTGATTTCCTGACGAGCAGGCAGAATGATAAAGTGAAACAATTGGTGCAACTGCAGAAACATAATGAGCGAATTAAACAGGATCGTTTTATTATCGAAGGGATCAGGGAAATTGAAAAAGCCATTGATTCCGGATATCAGTTTGGGGCCGTTTTTTTCGTACCAAAATTGATTGAAACGGATAAAATAGCCACTCTTTTCGGAACTAGTTTGCCTGCAAAAATTTACCAGATAAATGAAGACGTCTACAGCAAAATTGCTTATCGCGAAAATTCAGGTGGAATTATTGCACTGACAAAACCCAAAATTCATGAGTTGAATACTTTGGCATCGAATCTTTCGGCGAATCCGTTAATACTGGTTATTGAAGGCGTGGAAAAACCCGGGAATATAGGAGCCATTTACAGAACTGCCGATGCAGCCGGACTCGATGGAATCATCATATGCGATTCAAAGACCGATCTGTATAATCCGAATATCATACGGGCTTCATTGGGTTGTGTATTTACTGTTCCAACAGCTATATCGAATAGTCATAATGCTGTTCAATGGCTGACAGAACATAAAATAATTATCTATTGTACAAGTCTTGATAAAGCTGTTCAATACCATACTATTGATTACACAAAACCTTCGGCAATTGTTATGGGTACCGAAGCTACCGGCGTATCCAATATATGGCTGGAAGTCTCGGATTCCAATATTATAATTCCTATGCGGGGCAAAACCGATTCTATGAACGTTTCAACTTCAGCCGCCATAATTATTTTTGAAGCCTGCCGGCAGAGAAATTTTGATCAGAATAGAATGAATTAAATTGCAACTCCCCGGAAATCCAGGAAATTCCCGGGGAGAAGCAAAATGCAGGCAAGTATTTACTTAATCAATTACAATCTTGACCATTTCATTAAAACTATCACTTTGCAATGAAATGAAGTATACTCCAGGATTGATTCTATTTTGCTGATTGTTTTTCAATTCCCAAATAAGATTATGCTGACCCATTTCAAGGAATCCCGAATGGATTATAGCCAGTTTGGTTCCGGTTAGATCATATACCTCTATATTCAATTTCTCAGGAGCAGGTAAACTGAATTTTATATTTAACATTTCATGAGCCGGATTGGGATAAATCCATACCTGCTTGTTGATCTCTTCTATAATAATTTCAGGAATAGCATCTGGTCGAATATTCATTGTTACGGTAGCTGTATTGGAAGTATACTTCTCATTTCGTACACGATAAGTAAATACATCAGTACCAGAGTAATCAGTTTCCGGTTGGTAGCTGAAATTTCCCGTTGATGAATAGAGTGTCAAAGTACCATGCGAAACATCCGAAAGCTGTTCAACCGATAAATCTTCCGGATCGCCAAAAGGGTCGATATCGTTGACCGTTATTGATGGGTCGGAATCGTAGGTTTCATTGAACATCACTGAATAACTGTCGTTAACTGCTGTAGGTACCTGAATATTTTTTATATAAAACGCAGGCGATATCACGGTTTCGGTTTGATTTCCTGCAACATTGACACATATTATTTTTACATCGATGTGTGCCGAATCATAATCGGTTGCTTTCATAACAGTTCTGCATGAGAGGCCATCCCGGGCATCATAACCGAGGGAGTCTGCTTGTAACGGCGACCATTCTTCCATGTAGTGATTTTTAACCCAAACCTGCACTGAATCAAAAACAACAGGAAGTCCACCCGGAGAAAATGCATCAATATATTCTTCGCTGGAAAGCGTGAAGATCAATGTAACCGAATCGTTTTTCTCAATAAGGTACGTTGGCTTACCCTCCGGATCGAGAACATGAAATGCAACCAGCGTAGGAGGATGTGGATCGTTAAGCCGTAAATCGAACCAGGTATCGATAGTATTATTAATAGGTAGGTTATATATTGATGTATTGTTACCGATTTCAATATGTGCATGGTATAAGCCGGGTTTCTGATCTGAAAATATTGTTGTATAATCACCGGCATCAATCAGTTCCTCCTGATCGTTGTAAAGGATCCAGTTCGCATTAACATCGAGAGCTACTTCGTTAAAACCTCCCATCATTACCGGACGCATGTATATACGCATTGTACTATCCATATTATTATATGATTGCAATCCTGCTGACCAGGGTCCTATTGAATAAGTAATTGTATCGTCGGGCATAATAGCAAATGATCCGGGAGTTTTTCCATTCCCGAAAATAAACTGATCATCGATACATTTTAAAGGTGAAGTATAAAGATCGAAAAACCGCTGCAGGGTAAAATAGTAATAAAAATCGTTGTGGTTATCTTCACCCGCAGGCACAGAAACAGCGAAAAGGGGCATATTTTTTTCATATTCTCCATATATCGTAAATATCCAATCCGATACGCGGCCGGTTTTATAAAAAAGTTTGGGCCACCACATATGTTCCATCGATGGTTTTGGCTCTTCTATGTATAGGGTCTGATAAGCTGAAGCATCTCCATTAAGCACAATATCGCTATTCAATTCATCATAAGGACCCGAGTTGTTAAAACAGAAATGATATCCATCGATCTTGTTTCTTCGTGTTTCTCCGAAAATCATTCTGGCACCTTCCGGAATAGGGGAGATATATATTGTATCCATTAATTCAAATTCATCCTCAGTGTATGCTAAGTAGGTACATTCTGAAGAAATAGCCGTAATTCCGCCACCATCGCTAAAACTAACCGATTGCCAGCCAGCTCTTCCCTCTTCATTTTCTGTGTATTTACTTGATTCATAAAAAATAGAATCGTTCAGAGCAATGCAAAAATTCCGGGCTTTCGCCAATCGCTCAGAATAGGTATTACCCGATTCATCCTCAGTTGCAAATACAATTTTATTAACAGCTTCTGATTCATCGAGAGTAAGAACAGTGCTCGATTCCAGGTTAACTTCTTTAACAATCGTTCTCCGGGTAAGATTCCAATAATCCAGTACTTCTGCAAATTCTGCTACCACAAAATAATTATCGGGCTTAATAAGAAGATTCTCCGGGGAGTTCATAGCAAAAACACTTTCATACACATACTCATTATTGAAAACAAATAGATTATAGATATTACCCTGAACTAAGAATGTTAACATCACTGCCCGATTAAAAGCCCAGTTAATATGAAATGATTGCTCATTAGTACGTAGAATCAAATTACCTGTATGCATGAAGGAACCCCTTATAATGGGTGTTTCAAGCAACGTGTTATCGACTTCAATTGTTACATGAATTGTAATTTCTTCACCCGGATTTAATAAAAAATCTTCCTGATTGAATGTTATGGTAATACCCGGTTTTAGCCCTCTCGTTTCGAGAGTATAACCCTGATTTTCTGTAGAAATGTTTTTGATAACAATAGAATCGGTTTGTATCCATATTTGATCAGCTTGTACTGAATCCAGTCCAAAAAAAATAGTAGCTTTATTAACCATTGTATTGGTAATTGCTGCCCTATATGCATTAACAATTCCTGATCCCTGTACTATTTTTTCCTTTCCAATGTCACGGCCTGTGATCATAATGGCAGCTTTTAATTCCTGAGGTCCCCAGTCGGGATGGAGTCGCTTAAGCAATGCGCATGTTCCTGCTACGTGAGGAGTTGCCATCGATGTGCCTCCATGTGATTCATGGCCACCTCCTGGTACAGTTGAATTAATATCTTCCCCGGGAGCAACTATATCAGGCTTTAACAAATAAGTATAAGCAGTTGGCCCTACTCCTGAAAAAATAGACATAGAATCACTTTTATTAACA
>CAYUAV010000441.1:2087-3953 GCA_964442665.1 uncultured Bacteroidales bacterium | reverse complement strand
CATGCAAAGGCACATACAACAACAGAAGTATACAGGTATAATACTTTAATGCAATTTAATGAAAAGGTGTTATGGATTTATAAAGGCAAGGATCGAAAGCTTAATAAATTATATAAAAAAGCCCGGTTAGAATATGCGTACTTTTTATTCTATAAAGCTATCACTTTTGACCGGGACAGTATCCGGTGGCATAAAAAATACATTGTCCGTAAGTTTAAACTCTATGAATATCTCGGAGGAATACTGATTTGTAATAAACTCTCAAAACTGGGGATCCGGATCATTAAAAAATTATTACGTATTACATTATAATTGTAATATAATTCATTGGCTTTTTTTACTTTTCAACAAACTGTCTATCAGTAAATATATAAAAAGTGGGATTTAAAAGGAATTTTTTTAAAAACGTAGCCATTTTCAGCGGATACAGTTACTTATCATGGTTTTTCGATACACTGATATCCACAGTTATACTTTCCCGTTTCCTGAAACCGGAAGAATACGGATTTGTGGCATTGATAAACGTATTCAGTGGTTTTATCGTTCTTTTTTCCAATACTGGCCTCACTCATGCAGTTATAAGAAGCGATTATGGTTATACTTTTCAAAAAATTGTTTTTAACCTTGCCGTATGGATTGGTATTTTCCTGTGTCTGGTATTATGCCTTCTGGCCTATCCTATTACATTGATCTACAGCAAACCTGCACTGTTCTGGCCTACTATTGTTATTTCCTTTCAGTTTATAACAAACTCGATTAATATAGTCCCAATGGCTATACTCGAAAAAAAACTGGAGTTTAAATACATAGGCCTGGTAAACTTCATTGTTGTGGTAATAACAATAGCGACAATGATCGTTATGGCTATGCTGGGTTGTTCCTATTGGTCCCTGATCATTCCCCTGGTCATTCAGCCCGTTTACAGGCAGATATTACTTAACCTCAGAGTTAGGTTCGGTATTCACATTTATGGCTGGAACTATGTATTGCTTGGACTCAAAAAGGTTCGAAGCCTGTTACAGAATATTTCCATTTTTAATGTCATCAATTATTTTGCCCGGAATGCCGATAATTTTGCCATTGGTAAATTCTACGGAGAAGTAAGCCTGGGATTATACGACCGTGCCTATAAATTTCTTTATATGGCCCGCCGTCTCATCAATACTACCCTGGGACCTGTACTGTTCCCAAGTCTGAAAGAGGCTATTTTAAAAGGAGAAGATTACCGGAAACATTTTCTGGATATTCTCGGTATTGTGAATTTTGTTAATATTTTTATTTCTGTCCCGTTAGTGCTGTTTGCCAGGCCCATATCGCTTGTTTTATGGGGAAAAGACTGGATCGGTGTCGCCGATTTTATGACCTATATCGGGGCCATTATTCCCATGCAAACCCTGACTATCGCCATAGATGACCTGTATATGCTGGAAAAAAAGGAACGGGCCTACCTGGTTTTGGGTGTACCGTCGTCCCTGATACTGGTGGCAGGTATCACAGTTGGGGCCTTTTTCTCGGCTCTTCATGTTATCCGGTTCTATGCATTGTCATTTTTGCTTGTTCAGGTTCCGGTTGTACTGTATTACGCACAATACAGGATCCTTAAAATTAACGCCGGAGATCTTTTAAAATTCTGGGGACCTAAATTAGTACTCAGTGCCGGTCTGGTATTTTCGATCTGGTTCGGCAACAGGCTGATCTCTGCCATACTTTTGTTATTATTTTTGGCAGATACATTAATATTCCAGGGCAAAAATATTTTGCAGGCAGTTGTTCTTGTAAAAGATAAAATAATGACATTCAGAAAAAAGTGATGTTAAATCTTGAATAAATTAAATTGAATAGTAAGTTGAATACTAAAATTTACAC
>CAYUAV010000441.1:284-2077 GCA_964442665.1 uncultured Bacteroidales bacterium | reverse complement strand
TAAAACTCATATTGAATCTGATAACTTATTGCTCGAAAATCAAAACATATTTTCCAGGATTATTATCAAACTGGTCCTATTTCTTGTTATTGCTTCATACTTCGAGCTTTTTAAATTTTCCATTATTCCCGTTACCATTCGATATTTAGGTCAGGTTATTATGATTGGAATGATGCTCTTGTTAATCATAATCCATATGATTTATTCCCCTGCAGTTCGGAATAAAATGCATTTTTCATCACTGATCTTAATTCTTGTAATCTCCACAATTCCAAGTTATTTTGTTGCATATTATTTTCACAACCAGACATTTGTAATGTCGCTGTGGGCAAACAGAATTATCTTTTTATACTTTATATACTTCTTTGTCCATTTCTATAATGTATCCATAAAATCAATCCTTAGAATCCTGGTTGGAATTGGCTTATTTGTTGTATTGCTTTACTACATACAGTATTTTCTTTACCCAAAATTATTTCTGGATATTTATGTTATGGAAAGCAGGGGAACTTTGCGGATGTTTGTACCAGGCATGTTATGTACCCAGGTGGCCTATTTTTATTTCTTAAATAGGTTTTTTTCCACAAAAAATATCATCCATATCATTTTAAGCCTGTTGACTTTAAGCATATTCATCCTTCAGGGTACACGTCAATTGATTTTTGCCTTATTTTTTCTAACCCTGATATACCTTTTATTCTCAAAAAGGATCAAATCCAAACTGTGGATTTTTCTATTGATTGCCATTGCCATTAGCATGCTCTTTTTTATTTTCAGGGAAATTTTTATTGAACTAACAAAAGTTTCTTCCTCACAGGTCCAAAACATCTCAGGGGGGATCAGGATGAAGGCTGCTAAATTTTATTTGACCACATTCATGCCGGATATGCTTGCGTATATTTTCGGAAATTCCCCATCCGCACCGGGAACTAAATATAATATGGAATTAACTTTATATACTGTTAAATATGGTTTCTACATTTCCGATATAGGAATCCTGGGCGATTATGTCCAATATGGAATTATTGTTACGGTGACAGGAATATTGTTTTTAATTAAGGCCATTCGTTTCAGAATCAGTTCGGAATACAAGTGGTTAAGATATTATATATTTTCACAATGTTTTACCCTGATTGCAGGCTATGGGATCCTGGGGGGCGTTGATATTATATTACTTTTAATACTCTATATTTTTGATGTCGACCAGACCAGCCGGAAAAAAGCATTTATAAAAGAATCAGAAGAATACCATAGGAAAAAAGATATTTCTCAGGCTATCATTGGTCGTTGACCAATCTAATCAGGCATTATGATGTGTTTTATTATTTTCTATTTCGGATTAAATAAATCAACAATAATTGTATGATCCTATGAAAAATGCAGCCGTCAGCGTTATCATCCCCACATACAACCGGGAAAAACTTATACTAAAAGCAATAGATAGTGTTTTTAAACAGACCTACCAGGATTTTGAGATCCTGGTTATCGATGACGCCTCCACGGATAATACCGAAAAAGTGATCCGTGAGCTGAACCATGACAAGATCCGTTATTTTAAACTTGAAAAAAATTCCGGGCAATGTGTGGCCCGGAATTTCGGGATCCGGCAATCCAGGGCTGATTATATCGCTTTTCTTGATTCCGACGATGAATGGCTGCCCAATAAGCTACAAAAACAAATTGATCTATTCAGAAACAGTAGTAATAAACTAGGAGCAGTATATGGCTATGCCTATCAGAAAGATGTTATAAAAAATGTTTCTAATCTTGGAAGAAAAATTTCTAGTGTTATG
>CAYUAV010000441.1:0-274 GCA_964442665.1 uncultured Bacteroidales bacterium | reverse complement strand
TAAAAAATGTTACAACATTAGTTAATGAAGACTTCTGTCGTGGCAATATTCGGAAGAAACTTCTGGAAGGTTTCTGTCCGCCTACACCTTCGTTATTTCTGGTTAAAAGAGAAGTATTAATGGAATTGAATGGCTTCGATGAAGGTCTTATTACATTTGTCGACCTGGACATGTGGCTTCGAATATCAGAAAAACATGAATTTGACTTTGTAATAGAACCCATTATAATCAAGTATGAACAAATTGGCGATCAGTATGTAAACAATTTTAATAA
>CAYUAV010000440.1:0-3954 GCA_964442665.1 uncultured Bacteroidales bacterium | reverse complement strand
GAATGCTGATCCTGCCCTGTTGCCATGCGCCATTCATCCAGCCTTATAACATGATCGCCTCCGTCGGTGGTTACCCGGTCCACCATTATATTGAAATCACTTGTAAGTCCTGAATGGCTGTCATCATCAATACACAACCCTCCTCTCCAGGTGTGAAGTGTGAATAATATGTTATTCAACAAGATATTACCCGTACTTCCACTGGTAATATTTACAGCCCAACGGCCATCATCGGCCATAATAATTGTGTTATTGACAATAATATTATTCCTGGATGCTTCAGCAGCATCGATCCGGTAAAGCGAAATACCGCTGGCATGATTATTAAACACCAGATTATTCCTGAAAAGGGAATTTTGAACACCATCACAATTTATCGCCGATCCCCCTGCTGCTCCATTATCATATAGTATGTTTTCTTCAACAAGGGCATTACTGATCATTCCATCGCCACCCATACTAATGTCACCGTTCATATGTATGCCACAGCTATTATTACTATAGCAATTGTTTCCCCGGATAACCGGATTGTCTCCACTGTTGCTGAAATATATGCCATGCTCATCTTGTGAGTGCGAGCATATATTGTTCTCAATAAGGATATTATCACTAAAACCCGTAAAAATACCCCATGTACCGCACCCATCTATCGTGTTATTCCTGATGATCACACCGCTATTGCCGACAGAACGAATTCCGGCCCTGTTAATACTGCCACTGGTATTAAGAATAGTAAATCCGTCAATAACAATATGGCTGGCACCTTCCAGATTAATGGCGTCATTCGTATGCTCATTCGACGATGTAATCACAGCTCCCGCCTCAGCCATGATGACTATCGGATCATTTAATTCCCCGTTTTGTTCAAAATCCCATCCCATATCAAATCCCACATAATGACCTGCCATGACCATCAAAGTATCACCTGCCTCAAGCTGTGAGGCAGCAAATTGAAGCGTTTCCCATGGTGTCTGTTGCGAGCCTGAATGGGAATTATTCCCCTGCATACTAACATAAAAAGTCGAGGCTATAGCATGAAATCCGGAAAACATCGTCAGAATGGTAAAAAACAGGCAGCGCATAAATAAATTTATAAGTGACTCAATCGATATCCGATTTCATTAGTAACGCAATGCGAAACAAAAAGTTATAGTATCAATATTATTAAACCACATTAGTCAGAAGATGATCTGGCAGAATATTGTGTGTCACCAACCAGAAAAAATAATAACTTAAAAAAAACCGCCCTCTTTCAAGGGCGGCACATGCAGGGTATTATTGAAGAGATGCAGGGTGTAAATATGAACTTCTTTGTTACACTCTACTCTCTTAATCCTGAAATATGATAAAAAGTAACCCCCCGATAGAAAAATTTTTCCTCATAAATTTTTAAGTCTTCCATCATTCGCAGATTTTGTGCATATTTACCAATCATCCATTATCTGATTTATTTTAATTTTATATGATGATTATGAATGACCTGTCATGAAATACAGCGTGCTAATATTTTTACTTATGACATTTTCATTATCGACTCAAGTTCACGGTAAACCTTTGTCCAATCTTATACCCGATTCGGTTGAAGGATGGACCCCTCGGGAACCAGATAAGATATATACTCCCGAAACACTATACGATTATATTGATGGCGGTGCCGAATTATATTTATCTTATGGAATGAAGGAAGTTATAAGCCGGATAATCGTCGAAGGTGAAAATGAGATACGGATCGAGATATTTGACATGTCCGAACCTAAAAATGCTTTCGGTGTATTTACGCATACCCGTACCACTGACGAAAATCAATACGGACAAGGTTCGCAATATTTTCCGGGTGCCCAAATTTTCTGGAAGGGCAAATATTATATTGCATTAACAGCAAACGACGAAAATGAATCGATCGTTTCTGCGATTAAAGACATTGCATCCGATATTGATGCAAAAATAACCTCTGCCGGTGAAATTCCCGCTATAGTCAATCTGCTTCCCAAAGAAGGTTTGGAGCCTGACGGCTTTCTGTACTTTCATCACTATATCTGGCTGAACTCTTATTACTATATTTCAAATGATAATATTTTACATATTGAACCCGATACCGATGCGGTATTGGCTAAATACGGGAATAAAATCCACCGATATTTTTTACTGATCATAAAGTACCCGGATTCTGATTCGGCAATGCTGGCTCAAAATTCATTCACGGAACATTTTATTGATCCTGATAATACCTCATATTGTCAAAAGATTGAAGACGGCAGCTGGCTTGGGATTACCACCAAAGAGGAATACCTTATCGGGGTATTTAATGCCGGCAGTGAAGAGTCGGTTTTGGATTTAATAAACAGTGCTGAAAAGAATATTACTAAACCATAAAATCATGAAAAAAAACACGATCACCCGACGACAACTTTTAAAACGATCAGCCCTTGCTGCCATCGGTTCATCGCTATTTTTCAATACCCCTTTAAGGGTATTTGCCCGGCAGAGCCACACCAACCTCACAAAAGTCATCCTCGTCCGAGATAATGCCGTGCTATCGGGAGATGAAGTTAATACACCAATACTGGAGCAAATGATGAATAAAGCTGTAATTGAGCTTACAGGTGCTGCCGATGCTGCGTCGGCCTGGAAAATGATCCTGAAACCATCAGATGTACTGGGTATTAAAACCAATGTATGGAATAATTTACACACCCCCACCGAGCTGGAACAGATCCTGGCAGATAAGGCAAAGCAGGTCGGGATCTCCGAATCGGATATCAGTGTACGTGACCGCGGAGTGTTAAGCGATCCTGTCTTCAAACGGGCCACTGCTCTTATTAATGTGCGCCCTATGCGTACTCACGCATGGTCGGGTGTTGGCAGTCTTCTGAAGAATTATATTATGTTTACTCCCCGCCCCTCTTCCTATCACGACGATTCCTGCGCCGATCTTGCAAAACTTTGGGAACTTCCGGAAGTAAAAGGGAAAACCCGCCTGAATATTCTGGTCATGCTCACACCGCTGTTTCACGGCGTAGGTCCGCATCATTATAATAAACAATACACCTGGGAATATAAAGGTTTAATTGTTGGTTTCGATCCGGTTGCAGTCGATGCCACGGGACTGAGAATTATCCAGGCAAAACGTACTGAATACTTTGGTGAGGAAACTCCTCTCAATCCACCGGCCAAACATATTTTACTTGCCGATACACGCCATAAACTGGGTACTGCCGATCCGAACAAAATCGATCTTATTAAAATGGGTTGGCAAGAAGGAATTTTGATTTAATACCACGAGTATGAGTGTTATTTTTTGAAATTTGGTAGTTACCCTCATATTATTATTGATTTACGGGTATTTATTTCATATTTACTCATTATCCTCAGTTGCTCCAAGCAACGTTTCACAAATTTTATTGTCTGTTTGTAACAAAACATCAGAGTGCTGTAAAATATCCTTATAATTTTACATTTTGAACAGTCAGGTCTTGTTTAGTATGAAAATTACCAGATACTGGCATTCTGTAAATAAACAATGAATTCAGAATAGAACTAATCAAAGTAAAAAACCAAAAATATGAAAACAAAAATTAGTGCAGCGTTACTTACAGGCCTTTGTGTATTCATCAGTTCCTGTGAAATAAATGAGCGGATCATTCCTTCAGGCGATATAACATCCCGGGAGGTTTCATTTTCCGGCTATGAAGCAATCGATGTCTCCAATGCATTTTCGGTTTATATAAATTTCTCTGATGTGGAGGAACGTATTGTAATCGAAGCAGACAATAATTTACATCCCTACATCATAGTCAGAAAAGTATCTGATAAATTATTGATCGGATTACAGAACCAAATAAATATTAGAGGAAATGCTACCCTTAATGTCTACATCACAACAAGAAATATATTCGAATATACAGCTTCCGGGGCTTCCAGATTTTTATTGGAAGATCAGCTTTCCGCAAATAG